>DASTYM010000174.1:0-12178 GCA_035764995.1 Cyclobacteriaceae bacterium
AGTCATCCCTAAATCGTTATTGAGAGATAGAGAAGAGGGAGGTTATTTATTGAGCAGAAAGCTTGTCTCGTACAAGAACAGCAATGCTGTTGTGATAGGTATTCCGCACGGTGGAGTATGTGTAGCGGCTGCCATTGCAGAACAATTATCGCTCCCCCTGGAGGCAATGCCTTGCCTTAAAATCAAGGATCCGGCTGACAGTGGCAAGAATATTGGTTCGGTGAGTGAGGATGAGGTCTTTATCCACGATGGAGAGCAAACAATCCCCCAGGATTATGTATTTCATCAGATTGCTCACCTCAGGAATATCATTTTACATGAAAAAACAAATTATGATACGGGCAAGCATATTGGACTTCGTTACCGGCCTGTAATCCTTGTGGATGATGTTCTGACCTTCAGCGACACCATGATGGCGTGCCTGCTGAGCATCAGGAAGCAAAATCCAATGAAAATAATTGTAGCTGTTCCGGTTGTGAGTGCGGAGGCAGCTCAAATCATCAGTGCAGCGGCTGATGATTTGCAATTCCTTAAAATCGAAGCATCGCTTGGCTCTCCAAAAACATATTTTGAAAACTTCCCGCGAGTTGATGAACAAAGAGTGAAAGAACTGCTGGAAATTTCAAAGAAACACATTGGAACAAGTGAGCATGCACATTGAAAAAAAACGAATCGTCATGAAGAGATTTAAACCTTCGCAGAAGTTATTGATCTTTATTTATGTGGTTGGCATTCTGCTGTTCTGTCATCACTTTATTTTCCGGCCCATCATTCTTGATTGGGGCGCTACCACAGAACTAAAAGAAATGACCTTTTCTGGTGATACTTTTACCGGAGGTACTGGTCATACCCGGTCCGTATTAATCCAGGCTACTCCGGAGGAAATTTGGTCATGGCTTATTCAAATCGGGCAAGACCGGGGCGGCTTCTATAGTTACCAATGGCTTGAAAATTTATTTCAGGCAGATATGAAAAATGTGTATTCAATCCAACCTGAGTTTCAAGTCCCCAGGCATGTTGGCGACACCATCTGGCTGGCAAATAGAGATCATTATAATGGCGGTGGGTATCAAATCCTGGCTGAGGTTATCCCTGCAAAATCTTTTGTCATGATGAGCGGTGAAGATTATTTGCGGGTACAGGAGGGCAGCAAAGCATTGGGCTCATGGGCTTTCTACCTCTATCCTGAAGCTGCAAACCAAACCTGGCTGGTGGTTAGATCGTCTGAAGGTGATGTTCACTTTGGAAACAAAATACTTCGTTACTTTTTCTTTGAAGTGCCGCATTTCATGATGGAAAGAAAGATGCTTGTCACGATGCGAAAGCTTGCAGAAAATGAGCAGGTAACATCCGCAACTGGTCAAGCGGATTTTTAACAAATAAAAAATTGAATTATGAATGGATTAATGGAAATAATCAATGCCCGCAGGGCTGTAAGGAAATACAAAAACCTTGCTGTTGAATGGAGAATCATTAATCAGCTTATTGATGCAGGGTGCATGGCACCATCAGGCATGAACCTTCAGCCCTGGAAATTCTATGTGGTGACCGAAAAGGACCTCATCAACAAGATGGATGACCAAATTTGTGTTGTGGTAAAGGAAATTTATACTGAACCACACATGATTGATTTTCTCAAGACAAAGTATGCTATTTTTCATGGCGCACCGGTGGTTATTTTTATCACTGCTCCAAGGGAGAATGAATGGGCTGCGCTTGATATTGGAATGTGTTCACAAAATATTATGCTCGCTGCGAGGGCTGTTGGACTTGATACTTGCCCGGTTGGCTTAGGGAAATTTATTGAGCGCACGAGTTTTTATTCGCAATTGCAAATTCCAGTTTCTGAACACGTCCTGATATCGCTGATCGTTGGTTACGGAGATGAAAAGCCTGCTGTTCACGAGCGAAAGAAAGATATTATCTTTCATGTCAGGGCAGGAGTTACAGAGGTGAGTTTATCCAGGGAAACGAAAAATTAAATTCCTACATACCTCGGTTCCTTGAGAGATAATCAGGCAAGTTTTAACCTAACAGACTTGTCCTGAAAGCTCTGAACATAAAATGAAACGATTTTTTCATACATGACTTCTTTATCACCTATCAGTTTATACTTGATCGTTTTGATTGGCTCGCTTTCCGACTCGGTCAGGCGACCGGTATGAATTACTTTTACTACGTGATCAAATGCTATTTGGTGGTCATGCCATTCACCCAACAGCTCAAGCAAGGTTTCAACTTTGAGGTCGGCATCTTCGGTAATCTTTAGATTGAGATGGTATTTCTTCAGGTCTCTTCTCATGATGTGAAGTTCCTGCTCACGAAAAATACTTCGCTTCAAATGCTTCCATAAATTTTCCTTTTCATCCTTCAGATACCTTGAAATTTGTTTCTTCGTCAACATGTCCACTTTCTTTTTCAGGAGTTTTACACCTTGTTTTAATGATCTTGATGGTCCGGCTTCAAGAAAGGCACTGTATTGTTCGCGTCTTTTAACTTTCGCTTCATGTAACTGATGAAGATAATTGGGATTCAGGCTGTCATTATCAAAATATTTATTTATGATGTCAAATTCTACCTGTATAGCTCTCAATTTGCCCGCGGTCCTGAAAAGTGCTTTAAAGGCCTTTAATCCTGTATGAGGAATTTTGATCTTGCTAAACGCCAGCAATGCTAACAATGCGTCCACTCGCTTGAGATTTACACGCAGCTCATGAACGGCTTCAGTACTTGCATTTTCATCATCTGAAGTGTTGAGAATTTCATTGAGGCAATCTGTGTAACGCGACTTTATTTTGCGTAAATGAAGTTTCTCCCTGTTTTGGATAGGCAATGTGGTGATCATGGTTTTTCCGCTAACGAATGTTTTATTGTGGTTAAGAAGAATCAACTTAGTTATGTTCTCATGAGAGGAGAATGATGGCAATCATGGTGACGAATGATTCTCATCATAGTGTAGACTGGATTATTCGCTGTAATTGCTGAAAGTTTGAGCACCATGCCTGCAAAAAGATATTTTTTCGCCTTATCGATCAGTACATTATTACTTTCGACAATTGGATTTGGCTGCAGGAGTGTTAAAAAATATGCAACTAGTCAATCGGTGACTGACTCAACCCAGAAAAACACTGAAGTATCAACTTGCATTTATATAATGCCTTCTGATTCATTGGACATGTGCTATAGGGGTACGGCTGTAACTTGCGTCAGAAGGTTTTACGAGCAAAGACAAAATATTTTGCTCTGGACTGCTAACGATAAGCCTATGAATCGGGCCGATTCAGTAATTACTTTTATCGGTAATCTCAGGTACTACGGACTTCTTCCCGAAAACTATCATTTTGAAGAGATTCAAAATCTTAGAAAAGAATTGGGTTCCGGTGAAAACATTCTTCGGTTTGAGGCATTGCTTACAGATTCCTATATCGCAATGGTTCGCCACATTTGGCTTGGCAGAACAGCTGCAGTAACACCCCAGGCAGACTCAGTAGCAATTTCATTGCTGGAAAGTGCTTTCAGGGAAGGTGGTATTGTGAATAATATTATAGTGATGGAAAATTCACTGTCGGGTTACAGATCGCTGAAGATAGGGCTCCGTTTGTTCCTTGATTCCTTATCGCAGGAACAAAGACAGGCCGCGTTGTTAAATTCTGCTAGTGATGCTGAGGTTAATAAATCAATCCAAACCATTGAAGTTAATCTTGAACGATGGAGAAAGGAAAAACAAGTTTTTGGCGACAGGTACATTTTTGTCAATATCCCGGAGTTTATGCTGTATTTGATCGAAAACGATTCGGTCATATTGGAATCAAAAATCATTGTTGGCACCCCGGAAAAACAGACACCTGAGTTTTCGAGTATACTTGAATGTTTTATAACGTACCCGTATTGGTATGTTCCAAGGAAAATTGCAATTGAAGAATATCTGCCAGCGATTCAGGCTGATACTTCTTTTCTTAACAGAAATAATTTTGATGTCTTGAATGGAAAAGGCCATGTTCTTAATGCAGACAGTATCGACTGGAAGAGGTTGAATGAAAATTATTTCCCGGTTCGGCTTCGTCAACGAGAAGGACCTGAAAATGCATTGGGAATTATAAAATTTACGTTCGACAATCCTTATGCTGTTTTTCTGCATGACACGAATGTAAAACGGCTATTTCGGAGCAAGGTTCGGGCTTTCAGTCATGGTTGCATTCGTGTGGAAAAGGCAGTGGAGCTATCCCATTATTTGGTGACAGGTGATTTAAACAAGAAGTCGAAATATGTCGAACGTTTTTTGAAGGAAGAATCCCGGCATACAGTTGAGTTGCAACGGCCAATACCCATACACATCAGGTATTTTACCTGCTATTTTCGAAAAGGCCAGCTTAAATGCTACGATGACATTTACCAAAAAGACAGTTTGGTGGGTAATCAGCTTTATGCAAGCAAGACCGGGCCAGGTTTTTGAGCGTGCCGGTTCTGTGTCAGAAACAATATATCGGAGATTATAGTCTCATTGCTCCGGCCGTCAATATGGTGGATGTAACGACAAAAATCTTCAGGAAAGCCAATGACCGTCATCGTTAAGCTGCGTGATTCATTTTAGGTTTGAAATAGAAACAAAACAAAAACAAGGAGGTATTTATGAACTTAACACTTAGAAAAAACGGAGGTCTTCCCTCGCTGCTTTCCGATTTCTTCGGAACGTCATTGGTTGATAGAGAATTCTTTAACCTTGACAGTGAATTCTTTCCTTCACGTCTGGGGATTAACGTTCCCACGGCAAATGTTACTGAAACTCCAAAAGAGTACAAAGTGGAATTAGCCGCACCAGGACTTGAACGCAAGGATTTCAATGTTGAAGTTGATAACCACATTCTGACCATCAGCGCTGAGAAGGAGGAAGAGAAGAAAGAAAAGGATGGAGCGTATTCAAGAAGAGAGTATTCATTCAATTCATTCTGTCGCTCTTTCCCTTTACCGGAAAATGTGAAGGAAGGAAATATTGATGCCAAATATGAGAATGGTGTTCTCAAGGTGTCGATTCCTAAGGCAAAGGAGACACCAGTGAAGCCGGCACACAAGGTTGCCGTGTCTTAAAAATCTTAACAAAAATAAGGTTTGGAGTTAGGGTTGTTTTATTCATTCAGACAGTTTGAATAAAACAAGAAGGCGGATGACCTCCGCCTTTTTTCACTATTTAAATTATTACATTATGAAATCCGATAATCAGATCAGGGAGGATGTACTGGAGGAGATCCGGTGGGATCCACAATTAGCAAAAATTGCACATCAAATTGGTGTGTCCGTAAAGGATGAGGTCGCTACGCTATCAGGAACAGTAGACTATTACTACCAACGCATTGCTGTACAGAATGCCGTTCAGCGTGTTGGAGGTGTAAAAGTTGTTGCCGTTGATATTAATGTAGACGCTGAAACTTCTGATACGATTACTGATTCAACTATTGCTACAGCTATTCGAAATGCTTTGGTCTGGCATAGCAGTGTTAAGGAAGACCTTATTGACATCAGAGTAGACGATGGCTGGGTTTCCTTGGAAGGTAACGTTCACTGGGACTATGAACGCAAAGCTGCCGAGCGAGCTATTGAAAATTTGAGAGGAGTAAGAGGAATTATAAATAAAATAAAAATTATCCCGAGAGGTACGGAGTCACGGGATGTCAAAAAAAAGATCAATGCTGCTTTTCATCGCAGTGCCACCATTGATGCGAATAATATTTCTGTTACTGTTAACGGTCAGGAGATTGAATTGATTGGCAAAGTCAGGTCGTGGGCGGAACGAACGCAGGCAGAAGCAGTTGCATTGTCCATGCCTGGAATTACAGAGGTCAAAAACAAACTTGAGATCACCACTGAAATTCTTGCGGATTAAGAGAAGAGGATGCAAACCAACATTTCAGCATTAGAGGAGCTTAAGCAATTGCTTCAATCTTCCCACAAAACACCGGTAAGAAAAGTATTTGTAGGCTTTGATGGCTTTGTAGATAAAATCAAGAAGGCTGTTAAAGAGAAACACAACTACCAAACATTATATTTTAGTTCCATTCGGGAATTTGCCGACAGGTTACTAATGGCATCCGGCAGGAGTGGCCAGGTGCAAATGGATATTCAACAGGTCAAATTGGGTGGAAATGCCCCGATACTTTCCAATACACTTGGAAAATTAGTTGTGCCCTGTTATTGCGTTGGTAGTATGGGCTATCCTCAAAAACATGAGGTATTCTCCGGTATGAATCCGTTATGCGAACCAATCAGTGTTTTGAATCCCGGGTTGAGCGATGCCATTGAATTTGGTGATGGTAAACTTATCTTCTCGGAACTGGAAGTGTTTGATCACTATAATTGGTTACATATAAAGCAGGTTGCTGGCGTTGAAAAAATTGCCAATGCTGTTTCTGAATGCTCGCTCATTGCTTTTGTCGATTGGGCTAATCTGCCTTATGCAAGCGACATCTGGAAGGGGATGTTGGAGGATGTCATCAAACCATCTGAAAGAAGAGATTTTCTTTTCTTGTTCGACCTTTGCGACCCGTCAAAGAAAACACTTCAGCAAATAGATGAAGTTCTTGACATGATCAGCTCTTTCTCTCCTTATGGCAAAGTCACGTTAGGTTTGAATGAAAATGAAACGTTGAAGCTATGGGCTGCATTAAGTGGACATGATTTTATAAAAGATAAGGTCAACATTCCACCCGTTCTGGAAGCGGGCGACTTCCTGTACAGGTCATTAAATATCGATTCATTGCTGGTTCATCCAATCGATCGAAGCATTGTTTACCGGCAACGTGATACTATTGAGTTACAGGGTCGACTGGTTACAAAACCAAAAGTGCTCACGGGTGGAGGAGACAATCTTAATGCGGGCTATTGCCTCGGATTGATATTGGGTTTCACATTGCAGCAATGCATGTTGCTTGGAATGGCTGCATCAGGGGCCTACATTGAAAATGGGGCAAGTCCCAATCGACAGGACATTATCGAGTACCTGCAGATATGGATGCGTGATCTTGAAAAGAAACAAAGTTGAAACAGACAGACACGAATAATTATTTCACAACTAGACAAAATAAAAATGAAAATTACAATTCAATCACCTGATTTCAAGGCTAAGAAAAAGTTGTTGGATTATGTAAAGTCCAATGTGATGAAACTATCGGTATATGGCGACCGAATGCTTGAAACACAGGTAGTCCTGAAAATCGACAAATCAGACACCAAGGAGAATAAGATATGCGAATTGAAACTGGTTATTAGGGGAAACGATCTCTTTGCCAGGAAACAAAGCGGTACGTTTGAAGATGCAGTAATGAGATGTGTGGAAGCCATCAAGCATCAGGTTGGCCGTTGGAAGGATACCGTAAACAATGGAAAGCTTAGGGGTTCAGTAACTCCACTTGAGTCTGAAGAAACAACGATGTGAAAGGTCTTCACATGAAAATTTAAGGGCGAATGAGAATGTCTCGCTTGCATATCCATTTTATATTGCTTTGAAAAATCACAGGGAACAAGTATTCTTTTCATAAATTATATTTTCCCGGAAAGCTATTGAGCTGAGGTGCCATGACGCCTGTTTGGATCACAGGTGATTTCTATCATGCATTGAGACCGCCTAAAAGTCATAACAAGCAGTGATAATGATCATGAATACATCGCATTGGTCTGAGATATATTCGTAAAAGGATTTGATTAACGTGATTTAGGCACTATAAATAAAACCGGTATGGAACTTTTAAGCAACCCCAAAACTGAATTTCTGCTCGATGCTTCTCTTGAGTCACTGCATACACAAAGTGTTGCATGGATGAATGAGCTTATTTTTTGGAGTGATGAAATGACATTTTTCTATCAAATGCTTCATCATAAAAAGCTTTCAGCAGCTTTCCCATCTTCACAGGTGGCAACCATCGACAAAGAACTTGTGAGATTGAATGGTGAAAAACTAGACAAAGTGAAAACCGGAGTCGCAAGCCATGAGCGTTTGCTCGCCTCGGTGTATAAATCATCGTCCTTAGCGGATGAGCAAGTTTACCGGGAAGCCCACAGAAAATTGTTGGTGGATATGCAAGCCTTGAACCAGGACATCCGCACTTTTAAGAAGAAATTTTTTGCATTCGTTGAAAACGAGGTGTAGTCAGGAGGTAAGTTTTACCATCTTAAAATTCAATATCTCTTATGAGTTATAATATTCTACTCATCGAAGACAATGCTGAAATGGCGGATAACATTTTGAGCATTCTGCAACTAGCCAGGTATAATGTTACGCATGCACCCAACGGGAAGATTGGGGTTGACCAAGCGCAACAGAACCATCCGGATCTGATCATCTGCGATATTATGATGCCGGAGTTGGATGGTCATGGAGTGTTACATATCCTCAACAAAGATCCGGACACCGCTAGCATCCCTTTTATTTTCCTGACAGCAAAGGCAGATCAATCAGATTTTCGCGAAGGAATGAACCTGGGGGCTGATGATTATATTACAAAGCCTTTTGGTGGTGCCGATCTTTTAAAAGTTATTGAGATGCGCCTTAAAAAGAATGAACTCCTGAAAACTGCATTTGGTAACAATTCTCAGGATGTTAGTGCTTTCTTCAGCAAAACCCGGGAACTGAAAGACTTTCAGAAACTGTCGGAGAACAGGCCTGCCAGATCATGTAAGAAGAGGGATCTGATTTTTTTGGAAGGTCAAACTCCCAATGACCTGTACTTTATTGAAAAAGGTCAGGTAAAGACGTACAAGGTGAACTATGATGGAAAAGAACTTATCACCGGGATCCACCGCGAAGGCGATTTTCTTGGTTTTGTTCCACTCCTGGAGGATAAACCTTACCATGAAAATGCGGAAGTTCTTGAGGATGCCAGGATCAGGATAATCCCGAAGACCGATTTTATCACACTCATCTATTCCAGTAAGGATGTAGCCCGCAAGTTTATCAAACTGCTTTCAAATAACCTCGAAGAAATGGAAGCGAGGCTTCTTGACGTTGCATACCAGTCAGTAAGGCAGCGGGTGGCCGGTGCATTACTGAAGATGAATGAACAATTTGCAGGCGCCAACAAAGACAGCCTGATCACGATTGCAAGGAAAGATATCTCAAATATTGTTGGAACAGCAACTGAATCGCTTAACCGTACCCTGGCGGATTTTAAAGATGAAGGTTTGATTGAGATATCGGGTGACGGTCTAAAAGTCTTGAATGTATCAAAGCTGGAGAGGCTGTTGCATTGAGATAAAAGACTCGCTCAGGTAAGTTTTCCCGGATGTTTACTGGCTTATGACAAAGATCATGTGGGCTGCTTAGTTCAGTCATTTGGCTTGGAGCGATTGTTATCGAACATTGCATAAATCATCAATCATGACAGTTCTGATGTTCGGTTGGGAGTTTCCCCCTCATATATCCGGTGGCCTGGGTACAGCCTGTTTTGGTTTATCAATGGCGCTGAGGGAGGAGAACATCCGGTTGCTATTTGTGGTGCCTAAAGCGTATGGTGATGAATACATTTCCCTCATCAATGCATCGGATGTTATTGTTGGACAAGAAACGGAATGGGTGGAGAAAATTTCTCAGGAAAAAATGGAAGGATCAAAACAAATTAGTGTTCCATCTAACTTGAGACCATACTCGATGTCCGAAGCGGATGAAATGCTTGAAGAATGGAATTGGCAATTTATTTCTGAGTCCCGGGAAAAAGTAAAAACCAAAGAAGGCATTCGATTTAATTTCACTGGGAAATATGGGCCCTCGCTGTTGGATGAAGTTAAACGTTACGCTGATGTTGCTTCGGTTATTGCCAGGGAAAATGATTTTGATATTATTCACGCACATGATTGGCTGACATACCTGGCCGGAATCGAAGCAAAAAAGGTCAGCGGTAAGCCACTCGTTGTGCACGTGCATGCCACCGAATTCGACCGGGCAGGAGTTCTTAACATCGACCAACGCGTGTTCGAGATTGAGAAGACTGGGTTGGACGAGGCTGACAGGATTATTGCAGTGAGTCAATGGACGAAGGATATTATAACAGAAAAGTACGGTATTGATCCGGCCAAAGTGAAAGTCGTTCACAATGGCGTAATGCCTCCTGAGGATACTGAGTTTACGGCCATTCCAAGGATTGGTGATCACGTGGTGACTTTCCTTGGCAGGATTACATACCAGAAAGGCCCTCAATATTTCATTGAAGCTGCAAGGAAGGTACTCGATTATTTCCCAGAGGTCCATTTTGTAATGGCCGGATCAGGGGACCTTCTTCCTGCGATGATTGAACAGGTTGCGAAAATGAAATTATCTTCCCGGTTTCATTTCACTGGATTTCTGAAAGGCAAACAAATGAACCAGGTTTGGTCGGTGACAGATGTCTATGTGATGCCTTCCGTTTCAGAACCTTTTGGTATTACTCCGCTTGAAGCCGTTGAAGCAGGTGTTCCTGTTATTGTATCCAACCAGTCGGGTGTGGCTGAAGTAATGGACCATGCAATTAAAGTTGATTTCTGGGACACGAATGCGTTGGCGGACGCAATTGTCAATGTACTCAAACATAAAAGTCTTTCAGAATCACTGAAGGTCAACAGTAAAAAAGAAATTCAGTCACTCACATGGCAACGTGCTGCAAGAAGAATTAACCAACTGTATCATGAACTCTGAACAGCAATATCTGAATTTATATTTCCAGGTTCACCAACCCAGGCGTTTGAAAAAGTTTCATTTTCTTGATGTGGGATCAGATAAGAAATATTTTGATGATGACCTCAATAAGGAGATCATGAACCGGATATCGAAACATTGTTATTTGCCTTCGAATGAGCTACTTCTGAAAATTATTGATCAACATCCTGAGTTAAGGATTACGTTTTCGATTTCCGGAACTGCTCTTGAGCAATTTGAACGCTATGCTCCGCAAGTATTGCATAGCTTCAGGCAACTTGCAGAGACTGGATCTGTCGAGTTCCTGGGCGAGACCTACTATCATTCGCTTGCGTATTTTATCAGTAATGAAGAGTTTATCGAACAAATCGGACTTCATAGACAGAAGATCAACGAATTGATTGGCGTTAGCCCAACTTTCTTTAGAAATACAGAGCTTATCTATTCCGATGTGATAGGCTCAACAGTTGCTGAGCTGGGGTTTTCCGGGATATACATTGATGGAATTGAAAGAATATTAAAGGGAGAAAGCCCAAATGCCTTGTACCGTCATCCTGAAAAAGAGCTGGTGCTGATGCCAAGAAATTATCGCCTGAGTGACGACATCGCTTTCCGATATTCAGATGAGCATTGGAGTGAGTGGCCGCTAACAGGGAAAAAATTTGCATCCTGGCTATACTCAATTCCTTCTCGTGATCGGATTGTAAATCTTGCGATGGACTACGAAACGTTGGGTGAGCACAAAAAGGTTGAGTCAGGAATTTTTGATTTTTTTCAGGACTTCCTTATGGCAATTCTTCACGACAATAGAATACGTATTGTTAACCCAAGTGAAGTAAGCAAGTTGTTGCCTGCAGAGAAAGTAATATCGAGCGAGCGTGCAATTTCATGGGCTGATGATGCCAGGGATCTTTCAGCATGGCTGGGTAACGATATGCAGCGCGATGCGTTTGGCTCGCTCTATAAATTCCATGATTTTATTGTGAGAAGTGAAAATCGGAAACTGGTCGATACTTATCGGCACCTTCTAACCAGCGACCACTTTTATTATATGTCAACCAAAAAGGGAGCTGATGGAACGGTTCATCAATATTTCAGTCCGTATCGTTCACCGTATGAGGCATTTATGAATTTCATGAATATCATTTCTGATTTTGAACTTCGCGTGAAGAAGAAAAGACGGAGAACTGTGTTTCGTGAAGCAAATGAAATTAATTCCCTTGTAGCTTGAGAGCAGGCTTTCCAGAGGGCATGAGTAAGTAACATTGTCTATTGCATTTTAATCTATGTTATCGTTTAAAACAATCCTGGGTTTTCTATTCATTTTGCTGATCGTAACGATTACTTTTCTGGCAGTACTTTCTTATCAAAAGAACGAAGATACTGTAACCGCTTCGTTCTGGGTGGATCACGCTCATCAGGTGGTTGAAAAGGCCAATGAAGTGTTGTCCACATTCCAGACTGCGAGGCTGGCTGTTAATGATATAATCATCAGGCGAGATACTTCCAGGTATCCTGCGTATG
>DASTYM010000175.1:0-3341 GCA_035764995.1 Cyclobacteriaceae bacterium
AGGTGTCGACTGGCTTCTATCAGGACATGAAAAATAAAACAATCGAGTTTTCAGCAGAGCTTTATTATAAGTGGCTGCAAAACGTTATTGATTACAAAACCGGTTCATCGCTCGCACTCAATGAAAACATCGAGCGGGATATTCTTCAAGGCCAGGGAAAAGCTTATGGCATCGAACTTCTGATACACAAAAAGGCAGGAAAATTTAATGGCTGGATCGGCTACACCTACTCCAGAACATTTTTACAATTCGATGGAGATTCTCCCGAAGAAAGAATTAACGGAGGCGAATACTTCCCGGCAAATTATGACAAGCCTCACGACTTAAGTATCGTAACCAATTACAAATTCACACGCAGGTATAGCTGCTCCGCTAACATAGTCTATAGTACGGGCAGACCGATTACCTACCCCACCGGGATTTACAGATTTGGAAACGGGTACCGCATTAATTACTCCGATCGCAATGAATTCAGAATTCCTGATTACTTCAGATTAGATCTTGGATTTAATATTGAGGGCAATCACAGGGTAAAAAAGCTTGCTCATAGTTTCTGGACCTTTTCAATATACAATGTATTCGGAAGGAAAAATCCCTACTCCATTTACTTCAAATCTGAAGGCGACAAAATCAAGGGATATCAACTCTCAATCTTTGGTGCTCCTATTCCAACCATCACTTACAACTTCAAATTCTAATCATGAGACGGAGTTCAACCATATTGATTATTCTCTTTATCCTGATTGGTCACGCCTGTGTGGAACCTTATGACTTAAAGAACATCAGTTATGACAACGCACTTATTGTAGAAGGCCACATCTCGAATATCAATAAGCCGCAGCAAATAAAACTCTCCAGGACTTCCACATTAAATGAACGAGTATTCATTCCCGAAAGCGGAGCGAATGTGAGAGTCGAGAGCGAATCAGGGGAAAGTATTCAATTCAATGAAGTGAAACCCGGAATCTATGAATCAACCGCTTTTGCTGGTGTTGTTGGTGAAGGTTACACTTTATCAATTACAACCAACAGCGGGCGAAAGTACAAATCCAATCAGGTTATGCTCAGAGACGTGCCTCCTATCGGAAAAATTTATGCAGAGTTTGTTACCACTCCTGAACGCGGGATAAAAATCTCTGTTGATTCGGAAGACCCGCAGAATAAAACACATTATTACCGATGGGATTATATTGAAACATATGAAATACATACTCCATTTCCTTCGAATTATTGGGTACCACCTGGGACCGATAGTGCAGTGTGGCGATATGATCGGGTTGATGTGTGCTGGGCCAGTGACACCCTACGAAAGGTGTTGATTAAAAGTACAAACACACAAGCGCAGGATAAAGTCATCGGTTATCAATTGCGTTTCATTCCGGAATCATCTTATATCTTCAGAGTGAAGTACAGCATGCTGGTTCAACAGTACGCGCTATCGGAAGAAGCTTACAATTATTGGGAGCTTACCAGAATATTTAATGAAACGCAGGGATCGTTAGCCGATGTACAACCCGGTACCATCACCAGCAACATTGTTGGTGTGACTGATCCGAAAGAAACCGTGTTGGGATATTTTGACGCCAGCGCCATTTCAGAACAACGTGTCTTTTTCGATTATCGGGATTATAAAGATGACGGTTACGAGCGTCCGGGTTTCAGAAGCAGCTGTTTTGAGCTGACACCAATTTATGTTGTCGTGGTTGATATAGGACCATACATGGAGTTACATGACCATGAACTTGCTATTTGGGATGCCATTGGATTTTGGCCAACCGGTCAGCTGGAATTATTGCCCATCGGTTGCTGCGATTGCTCCGATATGGGAACAACTGTTAAACCATCATTTTGGGAGGACTGATGATGAAACTATTACTTACTTTCCTCCCGCTCTGGTTTGCAGGTTTTTCTGTGTTCGCACAAAACGAAAAAACAAAAAACGCTTACACGGAAACTGTCCAGGTTCATATTAATACAGATTTTCTTATTACGGGAGAAACATTGTACTACTCAATCCATTGTTTAGACGCTCAAAAAGGAGTGTACTCAACACTCAGCAAACTTGCCTATGTAGAACTGATTGGAGAAAATGAAAGGCCTTTTTTACAAAGCAAAGTTTCCCTCACTGACGGACGCGGTGCGGGAGATTTCTTTTTACCCTCAACCCTTCCTTCTGGAAACTACACGTTGATCAGCTACACAAAGTGGATGCGAAATTTTGAAGTTGAGAATTTCTTTCAACAACAGATTACGATCATTAATCCTTACTTAAAATCTTCTTCAGGAACACGACCTCAAACAGGTCAATCAATCGCTGCGACTTCTTCAGGCAAGAGAATTAAAAATGAAACAAAACACGTTCAGATTACTTCCGACAAAAAGAAATATTCACCCCGGCAAAAAGTGATCGTTACCATAAAGAATAACGACCCAGTGCATCATGGCAAAATCTCTCTCAATGTTCACAAGGATGATGTTGGAGTTTTAAAAACTGAATCATCGGAACATACGGCAATACAACCGTCAGTGAATCCATCAAAGCGAGAGCGTGTAATATTTCCTCCTGATCTAAGAGGCGAAACCATCGGAGGTGTCGTTACGGAAATAAGCTCCGGACGAGCCATTGCCAATGCTGTTATTTACCTATCGATTCCCGGGTCATCCAATATTTTTCAAATTTCAAAGACAGATTCAACGGGAAGGTTCTACTTCAATGCAAAAAATATCCAGGCGCAAGATGGGCTTCTGTTTCAGGCAGATCCATCCGTGATGGCACCTGTTAACATTATTCTCGATCATGAATTTGTTGATGATTACAAAAGCTTCAAACCCCAATCACTTTCGATTGACACATCCATGCGCGCTCGCATCGAACAGCGGAATGTGTATGGGCAGATTGAGAATGCTTACTTCATAAAAAAACGAGATTCGATTTTGACGCAAGCTCAAAAACTCCTTTTCGACACACCGGATAAGGTTTACCGACTTGACGACTTCACCCGGTTTCCAACCATGGAAGATATTTTCAGGGAATACATGTATGAGGTTGCGGTGTCTAAACACGATGGGAAGTTTTTGCTCCGATTGCTCAACAGCACTACGAAAAACGGGGCGCGTTTTGTAAATACACCTCTCCTCCTCATGGACGGAATCCCCATCTTTGACACTGAAATCCTGATGAGTTATAATCCGCTATTAATCAAAACAGTTTCCTTTATCACCAGACCGTATGTGTTTGGGGGGATTTTATACGATGGTATTTTATCTGCAAATACCTATACAGGAAAAGCTAAGGAGTTGATGGTCAAACCCATCCGACAAGAATATACTTCATGGCAGCA
>DASTYM010000176.1:0-25291 GCA_035764995.1 Cyclobacteriaceae bacterium
TGCCGGTGCAAAAGAGGTGTACATGATTTACGAACCCATTGCAGCCGCGATTGGTACAGGTATAGATATTGAGCAGCCAATCGGTAACATGGTTGTCGATATTGGCGGAGGTACTACCGATATTGCTGTGATTGCACTTTCAGGAATTGTTTGTGATCAATCGATTCGTGTTGCGGGTGATACCTTCAATAGAGATATCTTGGATTATATGAGACGTCAGCATAACCTGCTGATTGGTGAGCGTTCAGCTGAACGTGTAAAAATTGAAGCGGGCTCTGCCTTAACGGAGTTAGATGACGGCCCGGATGATTACGAAATCCGTGGACGCGATTTAATGACGGGTATCCCCAAGACGATCAAAGTTTCATATTCTGAAATAGCATTTGCGCTTGACAAATCAGTTTCAAAACTGGAAGAAGCAGTTCTCAAAGCATTGGAAACTTCTCCTCCGGAACTTTCGGCTGATATTTATGAACGGGGCATCTATCTCACTGGTGGAGGAGCTTTGCTGCGTGGATTGGATAAACGACTTGCGTTGAAAACCAAATTACCGATTCACGTTGCCGAAGATCCACTTCGCGCGGTTGTTAGAGGTACAGGCGCTGCACTTAAAAACCTTCATCATTATCGCAGTGTGCTGATGACGTGATCTCATGGAGCGGATATTCCTATTCCTTTATCATTACCGCGCATTCTTCACATTTCTGGTGCTTCAGCTTTTTTGCAGCTGGCTGATTGTTGAAAACAATCAATACCAGGGAGCATCGTTTTTTAATTCGTCCAACAGTTTTGTAGCCAACATCAACGGCTTTTCGCAAAATGTGAGTGAATATTTTTCGCTGCGAGAAGTAAACGAGATGTTGGCAGAAGAGAATACGCGACTGCGGAAAAGTCTGGAGGAGCGAAATAGGAGTTTCTCCGACCTGGTGTTGGGTGGCCATACAGATTCTACGATCATCAAGCGATTTGATTTTGTTACCGCGAAGGTGGTCAATAACTCCGTTTCCAGGTTCACCAATTTCATCACCATCAACAAAGGAAGCAATGAAGGCATTGAGGCGGGCATGGCTGTGATCAGCCCGCAGGGTGTTGTGGGAAAAGTAAAAATGACCTCGGATCATTTCAGCGTTGTTACATCGGTGTTGAATATTGATATCATGATTTCGGGTGTGATGAAGCGGACTGGGTATTTTGGAACGATACAATGGGACGGAGACAACGCAGAATTTACGAGGTTAAATTTTATTCCCCGCCATGTTGATCCACAACCGGGTGATACCATCATTACTTCCGGGTACAGTGGCATTTTCCCCGAAGGAATTTTGATTGGAACCATTGCTGAAAAAAATCTTCGCGATGGAGCACCTTTTTATGATTTGAAAGTGAAGTTTTCGCAAGACTTTCGAAAGCTAACATATGTGGCAGTGGTCAAGAGTAACCTGTTGCCCGAGTTGGATTCATTAGAACAAAAAATCCCCGACCTGCAGCGATGAATCGATCGAACATCATACAACTCATTTCGGTCTTTATCTACTTGTTTTTTCAGGTGTTGATATTTAAGAATGCTGTGCTCTTTCAAACGGCTTTTTGTTTTGTTTACATCGCATACCTCCTGTTGTTACCGGTCGAAACCAATCCGCTTTGGTTAATGCTGATTGGATTTCTGATGGGCTTTTTTATCGACATGTTTTATGACAGCCTGGGGTTACATGCGTTTTCATGTGTATTCATCATGTATATGAGGAATTTTTGGCTTGCCAGATTAACCCCACAGGGTGGATATGACAACGGTGCAGTCCCCGGAATTGCCATGGCCGGGCTACAGTGGTTTTTGGTGTACTCCCTGCCACTCATTTTTATTCATCATTCAATATTGTTTTTTATTGAAGTTGGAGGGTTTCAATACTTCGGATACACAATTATGAAAGTTTTGTGTAGCACTGTATATACAACAATTGTTATCTTGATCGTTCAATACCTGTTCCCGGGTGGGAGGAGATTATGAATGAGGGCCGGAAAGAAATAATACAACTGATCTTTTTATTCTTCGGAATTTTATTTCTGATCAAACTCTTCTTTGTTCAGATTTTAGATACCCGGTATGCCCAGCTCGCGAACAGCAATGCCATTCTAAAAGAAACAGAATACCCCTTCCGGGGATTGATCACCGACAGAAATGGAAAATTATTGGTGTACAATTCTCCTGAGTATGATTTACTGATCATTAAGAAGGAGGTTGTTAATTTCGACTCAGCAAATTTTTGCAAAGTATTTGATCTCACACCGGAAGAGCTTCGCGTAAAATTCAAAGAGCTAAGGGCACGCAAAGAGTATTCTTCTGTTAAACAAACAGTTTTTCTTCGGCAGCTCTCCAATTTCGATTTTGCTAAAATTCAGGAGCATATCGATGAATTTCCGGGTTTTTATATTCAGCCACGTACAACCCGTGCTTATACATCTAAAGCTTTGGCTAATGCTGTGGGTTATGTAAGTGAAATCTCAAAATCACAACTGGAACGTGATACCACTAAAATTTACAAGCAACGAGATTACCTCGGACAAAGCGGCATTGAATCATATTATGAGACAGTGCTAAGCGGCAAGCGTGGCGTTCGATTTAAGTTGCGCAACGTTGATGGCGTAGAAAAGGGATCACTAGGTGAAGGAAAGTTCGATACCCTTTCTGTACCCGGGAAAAATATTACCACCACCATTGACATCGAGATTCAGAAGTATGGCGAAAAATTATTTCAGGGAAAAGTTGGAAGCCTCGTAGCTATTGAACCCACAACGGGTGAAATCCTGGCGATGGTGTCAGGCCCATCCTATGACCCGACATTGTTAACGGGAAGAAAATTCAGTTCAAATTTTATGTTGGTGAGCAGCGATACCACTAAGCCGCTGTTTACGCGCCCGCTCATGGCGATGTACCCGCCCGGATCAATCTTTAAAATCGTGCAAACCCTGATTGGACTGCAAGAAGGCGTTTTCAACTACAACACACGTTTCGTGTGCGACAAAACAATTGTCGACTGCCATAATCATCCAGGTCCTGCAGATTTGCATGGAGCTATTCAGTACAGTTGTAACCCTTACTTTCAACAGGCATTCCGAAGAATTATTAATCAAAACAAATCACCCAATACGTTTACTGATTCGCGAATCGGACTCGATAATTGGCATGATTACGTTACACGATTTGGCTTAGGGGCTCCACTCGGAGTGGATTTGCCGAGTGAAAAAGGCGGAGCAATGCCAAGTAGCAAAACGTATAACCGTATATATGGTGAAGGCCGCTGGAAATATTCAACAATTTATTCGCTTTCCATCGGGCAAGGTGAAATGTTGATCACGCCTGTGCAAATGGCGAACATGGCAGTGATCATGGCGAACAAAGGATATTTTTATACACCGCATCTGGTGAAAACCATCGAAGGATCTCAAATCCCGGCCAAGTTTACAACACGTCACGAAACCGGAATCGATACAGCTTATTTCAGCTTTGTTCGGGATGCGATGAGTGATGCTATTTATGGTACTGCTCCGCGAGCGTTCATTCCGGGAATCAGTCTTTGTGGTAAAACCGGTACAGCCCAAAACCCG
The DNA here is from genome assembly GCA_035764995.1 of Cyclobacteriaceae bacterium. GTDB lineage: Bacteria > Bacteroidota > Bacteroidia > Cytophagales > Cyclobacteriaceae > UBA2336. The sequence continues at coordinate 3,604 of DASTYM010000176.1, forward strand.
CATGGAGAAGATCACTCAGTGTTCATGGCGTTTGCACCAAAAGAAAATCCAAAAATTGCCATCGCTGTTTATGTAGAGAACGCAGGATGGGGCGGTCGTGCGGCTGCATCGATAGCAAGTTTAATCATTGAAAAATATTTGACTGGCGAGGTTAAACGCCAATCATTGGAAGAGTATGTGATGAAAGGTGATTTTGCTGATAAGAAGATTGCCAAGGCACCACCAAAGACAGACGCTGCAAGTGTGTTGGAATGAGAAATGAAGTAAGCATATCGAACAAAATGGATTGGGTCACTGTGGCGATCTATTTAACGATCATGTTGCTCGGCTGGCTTAACATTTACGCTGCTGTTTACGACCCGGGAGCAAACAACACGCTGTTTCATTTCACTTCCGACTTCGGGCAAATGCCATTACAGATGAAGCAATTCCTCTTTATGATGGCTTCATTGATCCTCATCCTGGCAATCCTTATTATCGATATGCGTTTTTATGAAACGTTTGCCTATGTCATTTTTGGAGCAACGTTATTTCTGCTGTTGCTGGTACCAATCATTGGAAAAGAAGTGGGAGGAAACAGGGCCTGGTTAGGAATCGGTTCGTTTGGTGTGCAGCCATCTGAGTTTGCCAAGTTTGTAACTGCCCTGGCGATCGCAAAATTCATAGGTTCGGTTGGTTTTAGAATGGACAACTTGCGCAATCAGGCCATTCTTCTGATCATGATCGGCATCCCCATGATCCTTATTTTATTGCAAAAGGACACAGGAACCGCGTTGGTGTTCACGGTTTTCATTTTGGTCTTTTTCCGCGAGGGGATGTCTCCCTTCTTATTGATAGTAGGGGTGGCTTCGGGTTTGCTTTTTGTGTTGGCACTACTTGTTGAGAATGAAAACTACCTCTACCTCGGGGTTGGTGTTATTCTGATTGTCACCATCTTTACCGGAAAAAGGAAATTTAAAAGAATCATGTTGCTTACTGCCGGTGCGGTCGTGATTGTCGCCATGATCGGAAGTGTGGATTATGTAATTACGGATGTTCTAAAACCACACCAGCAAAACCGGATTAAAGCACTGATCAATCCTGATTCTGACCCTCTGGGATACGGTTGGAACGTCACACAATCTAAAATTGCTATTGGAAGTGGCGGTTTCCTGGGGAAAGGATTTCTAAAAGGAACACAAACGAAATTTGATTTCGTACCGGAACAAAGCACTGACTTTATTTTTTGTACGATCGGAGAGGAGCAAGGATGGATTGGCAGTGCGTTCGTGATTATTCTCTTCACTACCCTTTTACTTCGCATTACTTTTTTAGCGGAACGACAAAAGAATCGCTTTGCAAGAGCCTACGGTTATTCCGTAGCGTGTATTTTCTTTTTCCACTTTGCAGTAAATATCGGAATGACAGTCGGGCTGTTTCCGGTCATTGGAATCCCCCTTCCATTCTTCAGTTATGGAGGATCCTCGCTGTGGGCATTTACAATCCTGCTATTTATTCTGCTGAAGCTCGATGCGCATAGGAGCCAGGTGTTGGAGCGGTTGTAATTCTTGTTTCCGGTTGCCAGTTCCCGGTTTCCGGTCAATTCCTCGTAAAAGTTAATCCGGATTATTTCATCAAACGGTTTAACCGGCAACTGGTGACCGGTAACCGGTGACTAGGAGAAACGCTTCTCCACCATCTCCATAAACTCATGAAACTCTTCACTCTCCTTATCCCAATCGCGATAAAGTTTTTCCAGGTATTGCAGGGCGGACGTGATGTTCTGTTGCTGATCGAGTTCGTCAATCGTTCTGCTAAACGATTCAAAGTCGCCACCGAACAACACTTTCGTAAACATGAATTTTTGATTGATGGTCAGGCGCTCCTTTATTCGTTGGATTTTTTGAAAGTTATCAACGGCTGATTTAGGGGCAATAGGTGTATCAACTAACACAGGCTTTGGCGTTTGCGGTTTTGGTGTCGCTGGCTTTTCGGGCTCTGTTTTCTTGAAATAAAATTTCTCTGGAGCCAAAACTTCTACCAATGAAAACTTTTGGATATAGTCATCAACATCTTCAGGCGCGAAGTTTACTTCCTCAAGAATCTGATCGAGAATGGCAAATGCCTCATTACCGGAGATTTCTTTCACCTGCTTTTCATCGAGTCGCTCCAGGAGTCTTTCCAATGGTGCTTTATTTATTTTCAGGTATTTGATTTCTTCCCGAAAGGAAGATACGTCTAACTTATTGTTAGATCCTGAAATAATCATCGAGAAGTAATCGTAAGGGTCCAATATCAACAGCACTGTTTGACTCACAGCCTTCTTCAATAAGGGCGCAAAATGCTGACGGCTGATGGAGATATTTTTAGAAAGGACGCTCATGAAATTTTCAAGCGCTTCTTTGACGTCCTGATGCTCGTAATTAAAGTAAGGACTTTTTAGTTTTTTAAACTCCTCTTTCCAGGCTTTAAAAAGTTCACGTACAATGAACAGGTTTATTTGCTGCACATCGCATAAAGCCAAAATTTCCCTGCCTTCAATTTTTTGATTCGTGGCAAAAGCCTTCTTCAAAACCTTTTCGGCATAGGCATCACTATACAGGGCTATAGCTTCTAAACTGATCTTCTCGTCCATGGTTAAAATTATCGCTACTTTGCGGCCTTAAAGTTAATCCTTATCCTGAATCAAGAACGTACGATGGCCGTAATTGTGATCAAGAATCTGGGGGAAAAAACCATCGAAGTTCAGGATTTTTCGAAATCCATCCTGCAGCACATGCAAGAGAACGGAATTGATTGGATGTTTGCGTGCGGAGGCAAAGGACGGTGCACAACTTGTAAAGCGATTGTCTTCCAAGGACTCGAAAACCTGGAGCCTAAAACTGCAGCCGAACTCAAATACGAAACCCTGGGTCTCCTCGGCCCCAACGAACGACTTTCTTGCCAGACCCGCATCCGCGGAAGCGTGACCATTTCCGTGCCCGAAGAGTATAAACTTCCACACATGAAGTATTCTGATTAACCTGCCTACGGGCATGCAGGTTTGAAAATTTGAAATTAGCCGATTTAAAAATTCAGACCTAAATTTTCAAATCTTCAAATTGATCAATTTTCAAATTAACTTACGCCATGTTTATTGAACCACAGTTGGGGAGGAAGGATCCACCCGGTCGCACGGGCTGGATTGAAGTGGTGTGTGGCTGCATGTTCTCGGGTAAGACAGAAGAACTGATTCGCAGACTCAATCGCGCACTGATTGCCAAACAAAAAGTTGAGATTTTTAAACCCAGGACAGACACACGGTATCACGAAGAAAACATTGTGTCACATAATGAAAATGCCATTCGCTCCACACCTGTAAACTTTGCAAGTGACATTTTATTGCTGGCGGGCGATTGTGACGTAGTGGGCGTTGACGAAGCGCAATTTTTTGACGAGTCAATTGTGGAAGTTTGCAATACATTGGCCAACAATGGTAAACGGGTGATCGTGGCAGGATTGGATATGGACTTTGAAGGAAAGCCTTTCGGTCCCATGCCCAATCTGCTCGCGGTGGCCGAATTTGTTACAAAAGTTCATGCCATTTGCACACACACAGGTGAACTTGCTTCGTTTTCGTTCAGGCTGTCAGATAATAATGAACAAGTGATGCTGGGAGAGAAGGCACAATATGAAGCCCGCAGCCGCCAGAGTTTTATGGAAGGAATGAAGAATCGAAAAAAAGATTGATGCGCAAAATCAAATTTTTTTTTATTGTAACGATCACGGTTGTCAATTGCCACTTGTCTACTGTCAACGTGGCCCAGGAGATTCCCATCGGAACGTGGCGCATACATAGTTCGTTCAATGCCATTAACTCAGTTTCAGTAGGCACCAACAATGTTTATGCATCATCTGCTACCGGAGTGATGATTTTCAATCTGGCCGATAACAGTATTTCAACAATCACAAAACTGGATGGCTTAAGCAGCACGGGCATAACACAAGTTGCAGTTGATCAACCACGACAACAAGTCTTGATCGCTTACGCGGATGGAAATCTTGATATCCTGCGCGAACAGGAAATGATCAATTTCGACCGACTTAAAAATTCAACAACCGTCACTGGCTCGAAACGAATTAATCATATTTCTCTAAATGGTAGTTTAGCCTATCTCTCCACCGATTATGGGGTGGTTGTTTTTGATTTGGTTCAACTGGAAGTAAAAGAAACCTGGCGAGACTTGGGACCAGCCGGAGAAAAAATCAAAATTTATCAAAGTACTTTTTTCAACGACAGCATTTTTCTGGCAACGGAGCGTGGTGTGCTGGCAGGTGATTTGAGTAACAATTTGCTGGACTTTAATAACTGGACAAGATTTAATACAGGTGCTTTTAGCGGGAATATTCAATCGATTACGACATTCAACAGCAAAGTTTATGCTGCCATCAATGGTTTTGGAATTCACAAATATGAAAGTGGTAGCTGGACTTTGGAAAGTTTTTTACCGAGCCTGACGTATCGGAATATTACGGCCGGAATTTCAAAGATGTATGTCACGGAAGGAGCGAATCTTCATTCGGTAAGTGCTTCTAACGTTGTAACACCTGTTAGTTCAGCTAATATTGTGAAGCCTGTTATTGCTTTCGAGGATGCTGCCAATAAAATCTGGATTGGCGATGAGCGCAATGGTTTGGTATCTGATAAAACCGGAAGCTTTGTAAGCTATTTAGCTGACGGACCATCCTTTTCAAAGGGATTGAGAGTAAAATATAATGTTGCAACGAACGGCATGATGGCAGTTTCAGGAGGGTATAGCACGGGGTTTTCTCCTTTGTTGAACTCGGAATATCTTAATTCATTCTCAGCTGGTAACTGGAGTCAGGAAACGGCTTTTGCAAAACAAGACCTTACCGATGTTGAGGTTTCAGGTAGTAGAATATTTCTCTCTTCGTTTGGAAGAGGCATTCAGGTAGTTGAAAACAATTCAATTCTTTTTACAGATGAATTAACAAGTCCTAACATCACGGCTCTTGCAGTTTCTTCAGCAGGCACATGGGCATCGAATTATGGATCAGCGCAATCATTGAAATTATTGAAGACTGACAATACCTGGGAGTCATTCTCATTTCCATCGATTACTGCTTCGCGTTACGTAACGGAGCTGGCCGTTGATTACCTGGGTCATGTTTGGATGATTTTAAATCCTGACCAGGGAGGCGGAATCCTGGTGTTCGATAAGGATGGAAATAAATCTGCATATCTCACGGATGCTCCCGGCTCGGGAGGGCTACCCAGCAGATCTGTTTATTCCATTGCCATGGATAGGGAGGGCCAGGTGTGGGTTGGTACAGCGTTAGGAGCAGCTTATTTTCCTGATCCTTCTTCCGTATTTGGTGCGGGTGTTAATTCAGTGAAACCGATTTTTGAAAGTCGTTTTTTATTGCGCGATGAAAAAGTAACGGCTATTGAAGTGGATGCTGGTAATCGTAAATGGATGGGTACCGAACGTGGAGCATGGCTCTTCAACCCGTTTGGCGAAAAACAAGTGTATAATTTTAATGCAGCCAACAGTCCGCTGCCTTCTGATAAAATTGTAGACATGGAGATTAACAGCCAATCAGGCGAGATTTTCTTTATTACCGATGCAGGCATCGTTTCATTTCGATCCGATGCCACTGCAAGCGATGCTGCTTTTCACAAGGTGAAAATTTTTCCAAATCCGGTAACGGCTGAGTTTAACGGACTGGTTGGAATTTCAGGATTGGCAACCGATGCGTATGTAAAAATCACTGACATTTCCGGAAAACTGATCTGGCAGGCACAAGCCAATGGAGGCACTGCCACCTGGAATGTGCGCGATTACAATGGCAGGCGAGCAGCTACCGGAATGTATCTGGTGTTTAGTACTTCATTGGATGGGACAGAAAGCGTTGTGGGGAAAATAGCTGTCGTTAATTGATCGAATACTTCATCATTCAGCGTTCGAAATTCATCATTCGACATTGATGCTATATTCGAATGATGAATGATGAATACCGAATATTGAATGATGAAGTTTGCTTATAGAAGTTAATGCTACACAAAACCCGTGGAATCGTATTCAGGTTTACCAAGTATGGAGACTCCTCCATCATCGTTACGATATTTACGGAACTGTTTGGATTACAAACCTATATCGTGAATGGTGTTCGTAGTAAATCAGCGAAAGGTAAAATTGCTTTGTTCCAGCCGCTCACTTTGCTTGATATGGTTGTCTATTACAAAGAGAATGCAAACATCAAACGAATTAAAGAAGTAAGATGCTTTCATCAGTTTCAAACGTTGCAAACAGATATAAAAAAATCTTCCATCGCGCTATTTATTAACGAAGTGCTGAATAAAACAGTGAAGGAAGAGGCTCATGCGAGTGAGCAATTTGAATTCCTGCAGAATTCATTGATTACCCTCGATCAGCAGGAAAAGGGTTTTGAAAATTTTCACCTGATCTTTCTTGTAAAACTCAGTCGGTTTTTAGGTTTTGGTGCACATCAGGTGAATGATATATCCCAGGGAATTTTCACTCAACCGGAAGAAGAGGAGGTGATAGGAAAATTAATCAATGCAGAGTATGGCACCTCCGTTGCATTGACTCAATTGCAACGCAGATCGATGCTTGAGATAATTCTTCGATTTTACACCTCGCATATTGATTCGTTGGGAGAGATTCGATCGGTCCACGTGTTGAAAGAGATAATGGGATAAAACTTTGCGTTTATTTTGCGTCATAGCGCCTTTGCGTGAGATCTTTCTCACCACTAAGTCACTAAGAAATATAAGCATGTTAAAGGAATTATTGGAATTAAGAACCTTGCGTCTCCGCGTCTCTGTGGTGAGAGATTTTTTCACCGCAGAGACGCAAAGGCGCAGAGAGATTGAATCAGGGAATTAAACGTTGCTAACCTCAAGTTTGAATCCGACACCGTGGTAATTAATAATCTGTACGGAAGGATCGTCCTTCAGGTATTTCCGTAACTTCGAAATGAACACATCTAAACTCCGGCCTAAGAAATAATCATCATCGCCCCAAACAGCCATTAAAATCTCTTCTCGTTTAATGACACGATCGCGATGTATATATAATTGCTTTAGAATCTCTGCTTCCCGTGAGGTAAGCGTTTTTTCGCTGACGTGATTTCTCAATTTGAAATTGGAAGAATCAAAGTTGTATCCGCCAATTCGCAATGTTCCCAACACCTCTGCTTCTTTTGTTTGAAGGCTTCGCTTTAAGAAAACTTCTACCCTGCAAAATAATTCCTCCAAACTAAAAGGCTTAGTAATGTAATCATCGGCCCCCGTACCAAAACCTTCCAGTTTATCATCGGTCATGTTTTTGGCGGTGAGAAACAGGATTGGAACATCATTGTTTTTGTTTCGGATGGCTCTTGCCAGCGAAAACCCATCCTTTTTCGGAAGCATTACATCCAGAATGCAGAGTTGAAAGGACTGAGTATGGAATTCTTTCTCACCAACCTCACCATCGCTGCACAGGGTGACATCGTAACCCTTTGTAGCGAGGTTGTCTTTCACTACAAACCCCAGGTTTGGATCGTCTTCAACCAGCAGAATTTTTACTTTCTCCATTGATTTAGTATGGAATAAACACTCTAAATGTACTTCCATTCCCCACAACGCTTTCTAATGTAATCCTTCCACGGTGCGCTTCCACAATTTGTTTCACATAATTCAACCCCAATCCAAAACCCTTTACATCGTGCACATTACCCGTGGGCACTCTGAAAAATTTCTGAAATATTCTTTTTTGATGTTCCTGATCTACCCCAATTCCATTGTCCTGTACTTCCAGCGTAATTCCGTTACCGTCCTGTTTCGTGCGAATCAGGATCATCGGGTTTTCCCGACAGTACTTAATAGCATTGTCGATTAAATTGTAGATGACGTTCATCAAATGATGGCGGTCAGCAGTTATCAACGGATTCGTGGCTTGGAGCTTCAACTCGACTTTCCCTTGTTTTTCGTGTAGCGTAACGCGCATACCTGCCACTACTTCCTCAATCACTTCATGCATGCTTATGTTTTCTTTTTTCAGATCAAGATCTTCCTTATCCAGACGGGCCATCTGTAACACACGCTCTACATGTTTTTTCAGGCGCTTGTTTTCATTTTCAATGATCGTTGTATAATTCAATAAACGCTCAGGCTGCTGCAGGATATCGGGATTTTTCAACACTTCAGCAGAAACAGCAATCGTTGCGATGGGAGTTTTGAACTCATGCGTCATGTTGTTGATGAAATCTTTCTGGATTTCAGAGAGACGCTTTTGTTTAAGAATAACAAACAATGTATACCCAAAAAAGACAATCACCAATAACAGTACAACCGAAGAGAAAGTCCAGATACCCATTTGATTGAGAATTTGTGCTTCCCGATTTGGGAACTGTACACCGAAATAATAGCCCTGGTTAGTCCAACTCGGCAGTTTTTTGATGGGTTCATTTTTACCTTTTGCATCAAGCATCGATACGTAATTTCCATACACCATTTTCTCATGCGTACAATCGTAGATGCCGTACTCAAAGTCGGCCTTGACGTTTCGTTTTTCAAATTCGGTGCGAAGCAAGAACTCAAGCAAGCTGGCGTCAATCTCGCTATTCACCATCACCACAAAATAATTGGTGGAAAGTTGCTTGACGGGATTTACCGATGGGGGAGGGGTATTATTCATCGAGAATATTTGCTGCGAAACATTCATCAATGAGGTATTCACCTGACGTTCAAATTCTGCCTCCTTTAAATCAAAGGCGCGCTTCACCCAATACACCTGCGTAATAGTGATGCCAACGATACACAGCGTGGCGAGCACAACAATCAGGCGAATGGTAGAACTTTTCATTCTGTAAAAATACGGTAAAAAGGGGTTGAGGGATGCCCTTTAACATCTCATTAACATTTATTAAGAAGCCCTTAACACGCGTTTCCGATGGCTTTCGTGACGTTTGTATGCCCACTGAGAAAATCTTGGTGAGCCCGAAATCAAAAACCCATGTTTAACAGTAATAATTTATCATCCATGAAAAAAGCAATGATTCTCGTTGCAGCCTTCGCGATTGCGGTGGTTGCTCTTGGCCAGGAGTTAACGGCAAGCATGAAAAAACAAGTACCAGAAAATCGAGCTGCTGTCTTTAATTGGGCGGCCACTACGTTTGATTTTGGAAAGATCGTTAAAGGCGAACCTGTAACACACGAATTCACTTTTACCAATACAGGTAACGATGCCCTCATCATCTCATCCGTACAGGCTTCTTGCGGTTGTACTGTAACAGATTACACAAAGGACCCGATTCCCGCAGGAAATAAGGGCTTTGTAAAAGCCACTTATAATGCAGCAAAGGAAGGTGTGTTTTCTAAAACTGTAACAATCAATGCCAACACTGAAGATGCAGTAGTGTTGTTGACGATTAAGGGAGAGGTGGTTGAAAAAATAGTTGAGTAAGCAACGCTCTTTTGTCATTGGCTCCCTCTCTCTACAAAAAGGAGAGAGGGGAATCAATAGACGAGTTAGACACTCTGATTCCACTCGTACACTTTCTCCGAAATCTCTATCAGCAGATCCGGATTTTTCTCAAGTGCATTGCCAATCACAATCATATCGGCACCGGCTTCAAGGGCGGTAAAAGCTTTTTGCCTTGTATTAATACCGCCACCAATAATAAGCGGCACTTGTATCGATTTGCGCACAGTCGTGATCATGCGTGCGCTGATTTCTTTTTCTGCTCCGCTACCTGCATCCAAATAGATAGCCTTGAGCCCTAACATTTCACCCGCCATCGCGGTGCATGCTGCCAGGGAATATTTATCATCCGGAATAGGTGTTGTATTGCTGATATAGGCTACCGAGGTAGTGCGACCAGAATTAATCAGCATATAACCTGTAGGAATGACTTCAAGCTTGGTGTTTTTAATGATTGGAGCAGCAATCACATGCTGCCCGATTAATAATTCCGGGTTTCTTCCGGAGATTAATGACAGGAATAACAGCGCATCGGCCGTGGGTTCGATTTGCATGGAGTTGCCTGGAAACAGCACTACCGGTATTGAAACACTGTCTTTAATTTGCTTCACCACTTCTGAAAGATTGGTGGTTGTTACCAAACTTCCTCCTACAAAAAAATAGTCCACACAGTTTTCACTGGCCAGGTTAATCAAATGCTGCAATTGTCCTGCGTCAACCACCTTGTCGGGATCGATGAGGACTGAAATTGATTTTTTGCCCAGTTGCCTGCGCTCGTGCAACGTGTTATAAATTCCCATTCGTTTTCTTTTGTTCCTGTGACTGCAGGTATTCTGCCAGTTTTTCCTTGGCCAGACTTAATAAAAATACACTGGCCTGACTTACCAACGCTGTACCGATTTGCGTGATGATTTTAGATGGACCTGTTTCCTCTTCAACGAGATTTTCCTGTTCTGCTTCAGCAGGCGCAGCACCTACAACTTTTATTTTTTTGACACCCGACTTATGTTTCTTTTTCGATCCGCCTGAGAATTGCTTGTAAGCAAAATAGGTAAGCGCCAGGGTGCCCCCGATGATTAGCGCGTTTGTCACAATCTTTTCGGTACGATCTGAAAGAATTTTAGCTTCATCTTCGAGATCGTCACGATACTGCGATGTTTTTTTCAGCAGCCTGCTTTTTACAGGATCATCTGTTTCCATCAGTTCCATATCACTTTTTGATTATAATGTCTTTTATTTTCTTCTCTACCCGATTGCCCAGAGGTTCACGTAACAGAACAATTAGCAATAAGAGTGTCAGGTAAAAACCGGCCACAATGCCGTATCCCGCAAAACTTCCGAGCGATTCACCAATTTTGTGGGCAATTGCTGCACTGGCGAATAATAAAAAGAAGAGGAAGAATACGGATATCATCAGGATGAGGGCAACTTTCGATATCGCCCGCGCCATATCTTCCTTCACTTCATATTTCATTAACTCGATGCGTGTTTCGATGTAACCTGTGAGGTTGTTCACCAAACCGTCAAGCTTCAAAAATTTCAATAGTGTTTCTTTTAACATGCTGTTGGAGTCCTATGCAATATAGGCAAAGATCGTAAAAATAGAGGTGCTCTTTGGTGGCCAAACCGGCCTTGGCGTGCAGGAAAACGCTAATTTTTGGAAAAACTGGTGACCTCTTCGGTTTCTATAATTCGCTCCTTTTGCACGCGTTCTTTTTTCAGAATGACAGGATACTCTTTACTCATGTACACGCGGGTAATCATAGAATCGGTTTGGTTGTAGAATTGTTGCGTGTACACATACACCGAATCAAAACTCAATGCAGCGTTGAGTTGTAGCGATGGCAAAACTTCCTGAATACAGGTTCGATATTTTCCCTGGGTTCCTTCTTCATCCCAGCAAAAGCCAGCTTTGTTGAACAAGTACATTTCCTTGTTGATAAACAGGATGTCATTTTTCTTATAGACCGGAAGAATCAGTGACGGCTCCGGTGATGATGTGTTATAAATTAACCATTCACCATTTTTATTCCACGCTTGTGATTTTGAAACAATGCGATATTCCGATTGACTGTTGGTGATCAGATTTTTCTTTTGGTATGAAACTTCAATCACCTCAACAGAATCCTTATTCAAAAAAATTAATGAAAAAGGAATAAAGAAGAACGTGAGTAAAATGTAGACAAAACCCGCTAGTCGGTATTTGATGGTGAGTCTTCCCAGGCGATTTGCAAATTCAAAGGGAATTCTCCGCAACAGTGGAATCGGATAGAAAATCAGCAAGCCAATGAGGTTGAAAAGAAAATGCGAAATCGCAATGCTGATCGCGGTGGATGCATTTACATTGAGCAGTGCTGCGATGAAAGCAGTAATGGTCGTTCCGATGTTGGCACCCAGAATAAAAGGCACAGCTTTTCTCAGCGATACAATTTTCTGCGCAACGATAGGCACGACAACTGAAATCGTAATCGTGCTGGAGCGAATCGCGGCAGTAGTAACGATCCCCCAGAAAAAAGATTTCCACGAATTTTTGAAAAAGAACCGGCTAAACCGTTCAGGTGAGGATGCCAGCAGAAGTCCGGAGATCAGCTTCCGAAATAATAAGATAGATGTGAAAAGTAAAATGAACGAGAGTAGGGCCATTAGAAACCCACTCGGAATAAGTGTTAACAGAAAATCTACAGCCCTGCCGAAAAGCGTCCATCGGGTTGTGAAGGAAGCTTCGACCGGAACAGTGGAGGGATGAAAGAAGTAATCAGCGACCCACAGTGAGATGTTGGACAGAAATCCATAATAATATTGAAGCGGAAACAGGATGATTACCGTAAGAATGTTAAAGAACCCATCGTACGTTCCTGCAGAAACGGCCCTGCGAAAATCTTTTTTCTTATTGATGAAACCCATCGATACGATCGTACTCGTAATGGTGGTACCCACATTAGCACCCATGATGATGGGGATTGCACTTTCAATGGTGATCGAACCCGAAGCAACCAAAGCCACCACCATGGCTGTGGTGGTAGAACTGCTTTGAATCATGGCCGTGATCAGGAGTCCAATAAATAGTCCGGTGAACGGATTGGAGGTGGCAACGATAATTGTCTCAGCGGTGGTTTTACCCAGGTGCTGCAGCGATGACACCATTAAATCCAGCGCAAATACAAACAGCACAAGGGTGCCCAGGATGTATAATATAGTTCGGATATTATTCCAGGGTTTCGGCTTAGGGGGTTGTATCGGTAAAGCTGGTTCCAAATCGGACATAAAAGTTCAAAGATACGGGAAGAGCGCCACCTACTGCCCGACTTAACATAAACTTAACAGACTGAAATTATTGCTCCAATTCTTTCACGGCCATCCAGGCCATTAATCCCGGGCCAATAGAAAGTGCATCTTCGTCAATATCGAAGGTTGGTGTATGAACATAGGAGGTAATTCCTTTTGCTTCATTGCGGGTTCCCAATCGGTAAAAGGAAGCAGGAACAACGTGCGAGTAAAATGCGAAATCTTCTGACCCTAACGTAATGTCAATGTCAACCACATTTTCTTTTCCTACGTATTCCTCAGCAGCTTTCTTGATTCTTCTTGTTACTTCGGGATTGTTCTCGAGGTAAGGATAGCCGTGCGAAATATTGACTTCGCATTTTCCCCCCATGCTATCAGCAATGGTTTCGGCCATTTTCTGAATTTTTTTCAAACCCTCTGCGCGCCAGGTTTCATTCATGGCTCGAAACGTTCCATCAATGGTAACGAAATCAGGAATGATATTTTGAGCAGTGCCGCCTGTAATCTTTCCAAACGTAAGAACGGTTGGTTGCTTCGGTGAAGCATTGCGACTGATCACTTGTTGAAGCGCGATAATAATGTGAGATGCAATGACAATTGGATCGATCGTTAGTTCTGGTGCGGCACCGTGCCCGCCTTTGCCAATGACTTTTAAATAAATCTCATCACTGCTGGCCATGTACATGCCTTCGCGCACTCCGATTTTTCCTGCAGGAAGAAAAGGAAATACATGTTGCCCAATGATGGATGAAGGTGTGGGATTTTGAAGTGCACCATCGCGAATCATGTATGAAGCGCCACCCGGGTTTTTTTCTTCACCAGGCTGAAATAAAAATCGAACAGTTCCTTCGAATTGATCTTTTACTTCGTTCAAAATCTTTGCAGTTCCTAAAAGTGAGGAAGTATGCACATCGTGACCACACGCATGCATCACACCACTATTTTTTGATTTGTAAGGAACATCATTGGCCTCTGTGATGGGAAGCGCGTCCATATCCGCACGAAGCGCAACTGTTTTCTTGCCCGGATTTTTTCCTTTGATCTCGGCAACCAAACCAGTGGCAGCGATGCCTTCCGTTGGTTCGATACCGAACGAACGCAGTGTTTGTGCAACAAATTTTACGGTATTGTATTCCTGATATGAAAGCTCAGGGTTTGCATGTAAATGCCTGCGAAGCCCAACAACTTCCTTGCTATACGATTGAGAAAGAGATTTGATTTTTTCGAGAAGCGACATTCTGAGTTACGATTTACGATGTACAAGGTACGATTTACTCTAATAAAAATCGTACATCGTAAATCTGAAATCGTAAATCTAGTTAACAGCAATCTTATCGGGTACCAGAATAGCAGCTTTGAAATACTTTTTTACGAGTTGGTAATCCTTCTCTGCTTCGAGGCGAGAATAGTATTTGCCCATTTTTACACGATAGTTGGGTTGGGAGTATTGTAGTTCAGACTCAAACTCGGGAAGCGTTGTTAACAGTTGCTTCTTTACGTTCAACGCATCCTCACGCTTCATCCCTGAATAAACCTGGATGGTATAACCTTCAATAAATTTCCTGGTAAGATTGATCCGGTCGATGCTGTCCAGCACGGCATCCAGAGGTTTGTTTACCGTATAGTGTGGCTCCACGTACTCCTTTGGATCACGTTTCGCTTTACCGGGTACTGTCACGTTTTCCGGCTGCTCCTCTATCTTCGGTCGCTGTGCAGAAAGATCCTCTGTGTACTTTCCGTCTTGTTGAATCCCGGTTGTGGGTTTAGTTGGTTTACAACCCCAGGCAATCAGCACAACTAACAATATGACGGAACGAATGCTCATAGATTAATCAATTACAATGCAACGGTTATTGTGAATATCGTCTTCTACTTTTTTATACTTCACATCCTTAACGATCCGGCCGTCTGTGTATTGCACATTAACCTTGTCGTTACGGTTGGCCACTTTCTCTGATTTAGCAGGCATCACCTTTTCTTGCGGTGGCCTTCCTGTCTGGCCCTGCTGAGGTCTGCCGCCTCCGCCACCACTATTAAGTAGCGATTGGGACTCTTCTTTTTGCTCACTGTAACGCGCTCTGCGCAAATTTCTCGCCTCTTCAACCTGATCAGCCTTTTGCACCGGAATATCGGCTTTCATCAGGAAAGATATCGTGTCTTCGTTTACTTTTCCAACCAAACGCTTAAAGAGCTCAAAACCCTCGAATTTATAGATCAACAGCGGATCTTTTTGCTCGTAAACAGCAGTTTGTACGGATTGCTTCAGGTCGTCCATTTCACGCAGGTGCTCTTTCCACAACTGGTCAATGATCGACAACGTGATCATCTTCTCCATTGATTTGATCAACTCACCATTCTTCGTGTCAACGCATTTTTTCAGGTTCGCTGAAACTCCAATGTTTTTAGAACCATCCGTGAAAGGAACAAGGATGTTCTCTACCGTTGCTCCACGTGTTGTATAGATATCGCGGATGATCGGCATCGATTTTTCTGCTACCATTTTATTTTTTTGATGGTAGTGCTCTAATGTTTTGTTGTAAAGATCTTCTCCCAATTTAGCCTGATCCATTTTCCCGAACTGCTCTTGAGAGATTTCGTAATCAATTCCCAAAATGCTGAGGGCATTCAATCGCAAACTTTCATAGTCGCTAGCATTTTTTGCATTGATGGCTACCTCTTCAGCTGTGTCGTACAGCATGGTAAGAATATCAAGTTCTAAACGTTCTCCGTACAATGCATTTTTTCTGCGCGTGTAAATTACCTCGCGCTGTGAGTTCATCACGTTATCGTACTCCAGCAAACGCTTACGGATACCGAAGTTGTTTTCTTCAACTTTTTTCTGTGCGCGCTCAATCGATTTTGTCACCATCGAGTGCTGAATTACTTCACCTTCTTTCAGACCCAGTCTGTCCATTACGCGGGCAATGCGCTCAGGCATGAACAAACGCATCAGGTTATCTTCCAATGAAACATAGAACTGTGAAGAACCCGGATCACCCTGGCGACCGGAACGACCACGTAACTGGCGGTCAACCCTGCGTGATTCGTGGCGCTCTGTACCAATGATGGCCAATCCACCCGCAGCACGTGATTCAGGTGTGAGTTTAATATCCGTTCCACGACCAGCCATGTTGGTAGCAATTGTAACCGTACCCGGTTTGCCGGCTTCTGCTACAATTTCAGCTTCGCGTTGATGTTGTTTTGCGTTCAATACATTGTGCTTGATTTTACGCATTTGCAACATGCGGCTTACCAATTCAGAAATTTCTACTGAAGTGGTACCTACCAGCACCGGACGTCCCTGTTGTGTAAGTTTTACAATTTCATCGGCTACAGCGTTGAATTTTTCACGCATGGTTTTGAATACGAAATCGTCATGGTCTTTACGTGTAACTTGTTTGTTAGTGGGAATCGTAACAACATCCAGTTTGTAGATATCCCAGAATTCACCTGCTTCTGTTTCGGCTGTACCGGTCATACCAGCCAGCTTGTGATACATGCGGAAATAATTTTGAAGCGTAATGGTTGCATACGTTTGTGTAGCGTCTTCAACCTTCACGTTTTCCTTCGCTTCAATCGCCTGGTGCAATCCGTCAGAATAACGTCTGCCATCCAATACACGACCGGTTTGCTCATCAACGATTTTAACTTTTCCGTCAACGATAATGTATTCAGTATCTTTTTCGAATAAGGTGTAAGCCTTTAACAACTGGTTCACACTGTGAATGCGTTGTGACTTCACCTGGTAGTCGCGAATAACTTCTTCTTTTTTATGAAAGCGATCCTGTTCGCTGAGCGAGGAATCTTTCTCAAGCTTGTTCAGCTCCGTACCAATTTCAGGCAGGATAAAGAACTTAGGATCTTCCCCTTCTCCGGTAATCAAGTCGATACCCTTTTCTGTAAGCTCAACGCTGTTGTCTTTTTCATCGATGATGAAGTACAACGGCTTATCAGCTTCTGGCATGTTGCGCTTGTTGTCTTGCAGATAGAAGTTTTCAGTTTTCTGCAAGATAGATTTGTTACCCATTTCACTCAAAAACTTAATGAGTGGTTTGTTTTTGGGCAATCCGCGGAAAGCACGGAACAATGCAACGCCACCTTCTTTTTCATCACCATCGCCAATTAATTTCTTGGCATCAATCAGGTATTGTCCTACAATTTTTTTCTGCGCTTCAACGAGTTTGAAAATACGTGGCTTCAAATCATAAAACTCATGCTGATCTCCACGGGGCACTGGCCCGGAAATAATCAAAGGTGTGCGGGCTTCATCAATCAACACACTATCCACCTCATCCACCATCGCGTAATGGTGACCACGCTGTACCAATTCTTCTGGCTCACGCGCCATGTTATCACGCAGGTAGTCAAAACCGAATTCGTTATTTGTTCCGTAAGCGATGTCTGCTTTGTACGCATTTCTTCGCGCAACGGAATTAGGCTCATGCTTGTCGATACAGTCAACCGAGATGCCATGGAACTGGAAGATTGGCCCCATCCATTCGCTATCGCGTGTTGCTAAGTAATTGTTTACCGTAACGATGTGTACGCCACGTTTTGCGAGTGCATTCAAAAAGGCCGGGAATGTTGCCACCAGTGTTTTTCCTTCACCGGTTGCCATCTCTGAAATTTTTCCCTGGTGAAGAACGATACCACCAATCACCTGTACATCGTAGTGTACCATGTCCCAGGTAATCATGTTTCCGGCTGCCATCCACCGGTTAAGCCATTGAGCCTTATCACCAACAATTCTTACGTTTTCGTGCCGTCCGGAAATCTCCCGGTCGAAGTCGCTGGCTGTTACTTCGAGGTATTCGTTTTCCTTGAAGCGTCTGGCAGTTTCGCGCACGATGGCAAATGCCTTTGGCAACACTTTCATCAGAACTTTTTCAAGTTCTTTGTTGCGATCCAGTTCGAGTTTATCGACTTGACTGAAAATGGCTTCTTTGTCCTGAATACCCAGCTCTGGATTATCTTCAATCTGCTTATGAAGGGCAGCCAGCTTGTCATCAATTTCTTTTAATTCCTGGTTGATGGTGTCCTGAACCTGGCGAGTCTGGTTTCTGAGTTCATCATGCGAAAGACTGGTGAGTTTTTGACCTTCCCGGTTGGTTTCTTCCACCAGGGGCATGATGGATTTTATATCTTTTTGAGACTTTGTTCCGAAGAGTTTGGCAATGAGTTGAAGCATAGTAGTAAATAGTATTGAGTCGTTAGTCTTGAGTCTTTCGGCCTCTTCTTTGCACGGCCACGGACCCAAGACTAATGCCCTAAAAAGGGCTCAAAGTTAATTCGTTTTTTGGACCTGCCTAAGTCGGCAGGCAGGTTAGGGGGGCTCAATTATAGTTCCAAGTCGCCTTCGAACACCTTTTTGGCAGGTCCAACGAGGAAAATCTCTTGAAATGTGCCTGCGTGTCCGATTTTAAACTCGACTGACAGGTCGCCCCCGAGTGCCTTTACGGAAACAGGCGATTTATACCCCTTCAGGGATGCAGCAATAGCGGCAGCTGTGACCCCGGTACCGCAGGATAAGGTCTCATTTTCTACTCCTCTTTCGTAAGTTCTAACGAAAATTGTATTGTTCGGAAGGAGTTCAACAAAATTGACGTTGATTCCTTTTTCCTTGTAAGTATCACTGTAGCGGATTTTTTTCCCTTCTTCAAAAACGGGAAAATCCTTTACGTTTTGTACGAACTTGATCAGGTGAGGTGAACCTGTGTTGATTTTAAAATCACTTCCAATGGAAGACACATCACTTGTGTCATTCATTTTCAATCGAACAATATCAGATGGCAGTAAATCCGCATCATGCTTTCCATCATATGCATTAAATGAAGCACGACCGTTCACCAATCCTAAAAAAGAAGCAAAGTGCATGGCGGCACGACTTCCGTTACCACATAAACTTTGTGATCCGTCACTGTTATAATAGACCAGGTTGAAATCAAGCGATGGATGTTTTTCAATTAGCATGACCCCGTCAGCACCCACACCAAACTTGCGGTCGCAGATTTTCTTAATCTGCTCCGTAGAAAATGAATATTCGCCTGATCGGTTATCAATCATCACGAAATCATTTCCGGTAGCCTGGTATTTGTAAAAGTGGACTCTCATGTTTTCGAGGTTCGTTCGAGGTTCGATGCTCGAGGTTGAAGGTTCGAACTTCCAACCTCTAATTTCTAACCTCGATTACTTTATTTCTTCATAATCAACGTATTCGCCACCCTTGAAATCTGCTTTTTTCTTTTCCTTGGGCGGCACGTTGTCAACATTCAGGTTGCTGTTCGGTGCCCTTCTTTTATCCTTTTCGGTGTATCCGCTGGAAAGAGATCTGAAAAACCCCAGCTTATACAATGCGTAGAAGATTAATGTAAAGATTAAGAGATACCGTAACATAGATCAAAGCTAATAATTCCTTTAACGACTCAGGTAAAGGTTTCGTTCACTGTAAATTTTCATGAAATAGTCATCCATGAGGTCATCAATACAATAAATTGATTCTCCGGTCGACTTCATTTCAGGTCCCAGCTCTTTATTTACTTCCGGGAACTTGCTAAACGAGAACACTGGTTCTTTGATGGCGTAACCTTTTCGTGTAGGGTTGAAAGTGAAATCTTTCACTTTCTTTTCGCGCAACATTACCTTGGTTGCGTAATTAACATACGGCTCATCGTATGCCTTGCAGATGAACGGTACTGTACGGGATGCACGCGGGTTTGCCTCGATGATGTAAACCTTATCATTCTTAATGGCAAACTGAATGTTGATCAAACCAACTGTTTTCAGAGCAACAGCAATTCGCTTGGTGTAACTTTCAATTTGCTTGATTACAAAGTCTCCCAAATTATAAGGAGGAAGAACTGCGTACGAATCGCCTGAGTGAATTCCGGCAGGCTCGATGTGCTGCATGATACCAATGATGTACACATCTTCCCCGTCACAAATGGCATCAGCTTCCGCTTCAATAGCACCGTCCAGGAAATGATCAAGGAGGACTTTATTTTCAGGAAGGTGTTTCCAGATATCCAGGATATGATTTTCAAGTTCTTTCTCGTTGATTACGATCTTCATGCTTTGGCCACCCAATACATACGAAGGACGAACCAGCAACGGGAATCCGATCGTTTTAGAAACCTCCAACGCCTCATCAGCATCTCTCGCAACGCCAAATTCAGGGTATGGAATGTTCAGGTCTTTCAGTAAAGTTGAGAAGCTTCCGCGGTCTTCCGCCAAATCAAGTGCTTCAAAAGAAGTCCCTATAATTTTAACTCCATACTTGTGGAGTTTCTCTGCCAACTTCAAAGCTGTTTGTCCTCCAAGTTGAACGATTACACCCTCTGGTTTTTCATGCTGAATGATGTCCCAGATGTGTTCCCAGAAAACAGGTTCAAAGTATAATTTATCGGCAATATCAAAATCGGTTGAAACTGTTTCAGGATTACAGTTAATCATGATGGCCTCGTAACCACATTCTTTTGCAGCCAGAATTCCGTGGACACACGAGTAATCAAACTCGATACCTTGTCCAATGCGGTTTGGACCTGAGCCCAACACAATTATTTTCTTTTTGTTCGATACAACCGATTCATTTTCTGAATCGAATGAGGAGTAATAGTAAGGTGTTTTGGCTTCGAACTCAGCTGCACAGGTGTCAACCAGTTTGTACACGCGATTGATGTTTAACTCTCTCCGCTTTTTGTGTACTTCGCTTTCGAGGCACCTTAATAAGTGAGCAATCTGCCGGTCGGCATAGCCTTTTTCTTTTGCTTTGCGTAACAAGTCAGCTGGAATGGTTGCGAGTTGATGCTTTTCAATCTCCTTCTCTAATTCAATCAACTCCCAGATCTGATCTAAGAACCACTTGTCGATTTTAGTCAGACTTTGAATTGTCTTCATCGAAATGCCAAGCTTCATGGCATCATAGATATGAAACAGCCGGTTCCAGCTTGGGTGCTCTAAGCTCTCGAGCAGGTCGGCTTGTTTAGTTAATTCTTTTCCATCGGCACCCAGACCATTTCTTCTGATCTCCAGCGACTGACAGGCTTTTTGCAATGCTTCCTGGAAATTTCTTCCGATGCCCATTACTTCGCCCACTGATTTCATTTGTAAACCAAGCTTGCGATCGGCTCCATGAAATTTGTCAAAATTCCAGCGAGGGATTTTTACGATTACATAATCCAGTGCAGGTTCGAAGTATGCAGTGGTTGTTCCTGTGATAGCATTTTTCAATTCATCCAGGTTGTACCCGATTGCCAGTTTCGCAGCAATCTTGGCAATGGGATACCCAGTGGCTTTTGATGCCAGTGCCGATGAACGCGAAACACGCGGGTTAATTTCAATTCCAATGATATCATCATTCTCCGGATTAACAGAGAACTGAACATTACAACCTCCTGCAAATTTTCCGATGCCGTTCATCATCTTGATGGCGAGGTCGCGCATTTTTTGATAAACAGTATCAGGTAAGGTCATTGCAGGGGCAACCGTAATGGAGTCACCTGTGTGGATGCCCATCGGGTCGAAGTTTTCAATCGAGCAGATGATGATCACGTTTCCGGCACCATCTCGAAGCAATTCGAGCTCGTATTCTTTCCATCCCATGATGCTTTGCTCTACCAATACTTCGTGTATCGGTGATGCGTGCAAGCCACGGTTTAAGGCATCATCAAAATCATCAGGATTGTTGACAAATCCACCCCCGGTTCCGCCAAGCGTAAATGAAGGACGAATTACCAGTGGGAAGCCAATTTCCTGTGCAATTTCTTTTCCCTGTAAAAAGGAGGTTGCAGTAGCGCCCTTGCAAACGCCAACACCTAACTCCAGCATTTTCAACCGGAATTTCTCGCGGTCTTCTGTGGTTTCAATGGCTTTGATGTCAACGCCAATAATTCGTACGCCATAATGCTGCCAGATGCCAGCTTTATCGCATTCAATAC
>DASTYM010000177.1:0-10183 GCA_035764995.1 Cyclobacteriaceae bacterium
TTCCTGCATCACGGAATCAATGTTGGAAAGACAAAATGGCATTGTATTTTTTGCTTTCTTTAACTCGTTTCTGTTTTTTAATAATATTCAAGTGGAGAAGAAACAGGAACACTAAGTTGATTTACCGCGAAGGTCAATCAACTTAAACATTCTCGTCATTGAGCTCTATTTGAATAATTGATTATCTTAGTAAGTCTATAGTTATTTAGGCTTACATGAAGTTTTTAACTATACTCCTACCGATAACTCTCATCGCGTGCCATCGTGATGATGTTGAAAAATTTGCCTATACCTTTACAATCAATAACGATACCGAGTACTCGCTAAAACTTTTATGCCCAACATGCAAATCAGAACAAATCCTGGAGCCATCGAAACAACATAAAATTAATTCCAATTCAGAATTTGAAGAATACACAATCTCTTGCGATTGTGACGCGCCTGTCAAATTCGATTACACCGAAATTGAAAGTGAAGTATATCGGATTACCGAAAACTCATCTGGAATTTATGCGGCTGGATATGAATATGCTTCAGAAAAATCTACAGCAAAATATTGGAAGGACGGAAGAGGTGTTAGCTTGACTACTCCTCCTAGTCAAGCGGTTGTTTCGTTTGACGAAGCCTCTTCAATTTCGGTATCAGGCAATGATGTTTATGTTTCCGGAATTGATGGAGCCAGTATAGTTTATTGGAAAAATGGAGAACGAGTAACTTTAGGTACCTCAATAGGAGCTGGCAATTATCCTGACCCATCTTCAATTATAACAATAGGGACTGATGTTTATGTAGCATGGTCCATCAGCGGCAAATATCAAAATGAATACAATTTTGCTATGGTTACAAAGAATAATCAAAAGACAACCCTAGAAGAACGAAAAGTTAGTGATGGAGAAACATTAGGGTTGGGAATTGCAGTTTCAGGAAGTGACGTATTTGTTTCAGGAAAAGGTGTTAGTGATCAGACTTACACTGCTCCTGATTGTTGCGCAAAATATTGGAAAAATGGCGTGAGCGTATCACTTCCAGGAGGAACAATGGCTACAGGAATTGCCGTAAGCGGAGATGACGTATATGTTGTTGGTTACTCGGGAAATATTGCCAATAGCAGAGCCATTTTGTGGAAGAATGGACAGAAGATAGAAATCACGAATACGAATGGAGCCGTAAACGGTGTTGCCAATGCTGTTTTCAATAGTGGTAGTGATGTGTATATAGCTTTTACGGAGGGAGGAATGGCCAAATATTGGAAGAATGGTGAAGTTATTGAACTCGATTTGGGTGAAGCAACTTCCATTATGGTGGTTGGAACTGATGTCTATGTCGGGGGTTATCACTTTGGCGGAGGCTATTGGAAAAATAGAACTTGGAATCCTCTGAAAGGAGCAACGAAAATACTGTCAATATTTGTTAAGGAGTAGTCACCGTCTCAAAGCGCGTATTTGTTTTTCCTCCGAGCAATTCTCCATCGTTTTAATACTAGCTGCTTAATGTCCCAAGCTATCGTTGTGACCTACGAATAACACACCAATCAATTGAAAAATCCGTGCCCTTGCAGAAGCTAGCGAAAATTGCATCCTGATTTAAATAAATGAATTTTACGAGTTAGTTTTGCATCAATTTTAGAAAAAGAAAAATTCCGTTAAAGAATGACAAAAAGCGAAGTTGAGGTATTAGGGGTTCCATTGTTTGCCTCGAATATTGAATCTGCAACTGCACTTGTAATCGAAGCGTGTCAAAGCACAAATAAAAACAACTATTGTATAAGTGCCACGGGGGCTCACGGTTTGGTTTTTGCAAAAAAGAACAAAGTCTTTGAGGACACATTAAAAAGCTTTTTTATCAATCTCCCCGATGGAATGCCAGGTGTTTGGGTTGGTAAAATGAAAGGATCAAAAGGAATGAAACGGTGCTACGGTCCTGATTTTTTCCTCCATATGATGACAAGCACTAAAAACCTGGCCATAACCCACTTTTTTTGCGGAGGCAATGAGGGCATTGCTAATCAATTAAAAGAAGCTGTTGCACAGAAATTTGCAAACACGAATGTCGTAGGGACTTTTTGTCCACCGTTCAAGGATATACGGGATTACGATTACAAGGGAATAGCTGATCAAATCAATCAGACTAAGGCCAACATAGTTTGGATTGGCTTAAGTACACCTAAACAGGAGCTTTTTGCCAAAAACCTGTCTCAATTCACGAAGGTTGATTTTATCATTACTGTAGGGGCAGCATTTGATTTTCATACAGATCGGGTCACCCAAGCCCCACGTTT
Organism: Cyclobacteriaceae bacterium; assembly: GCA_035764995.1. Lineage (GTDB taxonomy): Bacteria > Bacteroidota > Bacteroidia > Cytophagales > Cyclobacteriaceae > UBA2336. The sequence continues at coordinate 2,279 of DASTYM010000177.1, forward strand.
GCTCCAGAAAGCTGGCTTAGAGTGGTTTTTTCGGTTTTTAATGGAGCCAAAAAGGCTCTATAAGCGCTACCTGGAAATAGTGCCTATGTTCATTTACTATAATTTGAAGGAATTATTTACCTTTGCGACCCGAAAATGACTCATAAAATCGTAAATAACATAGACTATGGCAAAAAGAATATTGGTTTGTGGAGCAGGAGGATTTATTGGCGGACACCTGGTAAAAAGGCTTAAAAAAGAAGGATTTTGGGTTAGGGGTGTCGACCTGAAGGAAAATGAATACAGCGCCTCTCCTGCCGATGAATTTATTATCGGTGACCTCCGTGACTACCGGGTGTGCCAAAATGTTCTACAAGGCATTGATGAAGTATATCAATTAGCTGCCGACATGGGTGGTGCCGGGTATATTTTTACAGGCGATAACGATGCGGCTGTTATGCATAACTCAGCCACGATTAATTTGAATATTGCCGAACTATCACATCAGTTGAAGATCAAAAAAATATTTTACTCTTCTTCGGCATGCATGTATCCTGCCTATAATCAAATGGATCCTGAAAATCCGAAATGCAGCGAAGACAGCGCCTATCCTGCCGCTCCCGATAGTGAATATGGTTGGGAAAAGCTGTTCAGCGAGCGACTTTATTTGGCATACAATAGAAACTACAAGTTAGAAGTTCGGGTTGCGAGGTTCCATAATATTTTTGGACCAGAGGGTACTTATAAAGGAGGAAAAGAAAAAGCACCAGCTGCATTGTGCAGAAAAGTAGCGGAAGCCAATGATGTAATTCAAGTTTGGGGTGATGGAAAGCAAACCCGTTCCTTCCTTTATATCGATGATTGTGTCGATGCAGTTCGTACGTTAATGGAATCAGATTTTACAGGCCCGGTAAATATTGGATCAGAAGAGATGGTATCAATTAACGAACTTGCACAGATCATCATTAAACTATCGGGGAAAAATCTAACCGTACAGAATATTGAAGGACCAGAAGGGGTTCGGGGCAGAAATTCCGACAATGCACTGATCGCGAAAAAATTAGGCTGGGCTCCAAAGTATAGATTGGCGGATGGTCTTGCTAAAACTTTTTCGTGGATTAAACAGCAGATCGAAGCCCCTGTTACTGTGAGCTAATTAAGATTAATTCAATTTTTCAAGAGAGCGGTAGTAGATTGTGCATGATTTTTTCCGGTAAGGGTAGTGCTTTAAAGAATCTTCAGAAAACCAGAAGGACATGCATTCTTAACGATTTTAAGTTATGGCATCATAAATTTAGAAAAGAACGGAGTTGCTATATTAGATTTAACTTATCCTAAATAATTAACTCAGAAATTGGTGGATCTATCTCGTTTATTCTGGTTTACGTTTAGGTTTTTTGTCTTTACCATTCCTTTGTCGCAATTTCTGAGTTCAAGATTACTTGCGCTCCTTTTTGTTCTCTCCCTTTTTATCAGAAGCAATAAATTTTCCGATTTTTTTAAGAATTCATGGGATTTCATTGTTTACCTGGCGGTACTTGCAATCGGTCTTTTATATTCAGCAGATATTTATTTAGGGATTAAAGTTATTGAAACAAACCTTAGTTTTATTGCCATTCCTTTCATATTCAGTAGCCTCAAGTACATCGATGAAAAAAGATCGAATGAGATATTTTACTCCTTTGCACTTGGCCTGATTCTTTCATGCTGCATCTGTCTTATAGTTGCGACAAGCAATTTTTTTTCAACGGGAGATCTTCAATCTTTTCTATACTATAACCTGACCGATACGTTATCTCTTCATCCAACTTATTTTGCGTACTACCTTATTTTTGCCAATACATACGGATTATACCTGCTTTACTATCAGACAGATTCAAGCAACCTGTTGATAAAGTCATTCGCAATTCTTTTTTTTCTCTTGGTGTTGTTGCTGACGGGCGGCCAAACAGCCTTCGTAAGCATGCTCCTCATTTTTGCTTTTTTTATTTTGAAATTTTTGACGGAGGAAAAAAGCAAAGTAAAACGAGTTACGATAGGCTTGATAGTAACGATGCTTCTCGGCATGTTTGTTACGACCATGATCGCTCAAAATGGCAACACCGTGGGATTGACGGATTCATGGGATCGACTGATCCTGTGGCAGTCGGCAATCAATGCCGTCCCTGAACCAATTTTTGGCGTTGGTACAGGTGACTACAAAGAGGTGCTCAATAAATATTACCTAGATCACAACTTGATTAAATTTGCCAATGAAAGCTTCAACTCGCATAACCAATTTATCCAGCTCTTATACTCAAATGGATTATTAGGAGCGTTAGCGCTCATCTTGATGATCTCACGACCCCTATATCTTTCTTCCAAAAGAGAGAATATTTTGGCGATCTTGATATTATTTCCTTTTCTTATTTATGGAATGACTGAAGTTTTTCTGGGAAGGTATCAAGGAGTTGTTTTCTTTGCATTAACGCATCAACTCTTTACTGTTCAGATGAGTCCAATCATTTCTTCGAATGTATTGAAAAGCAATATTTCCTCCACGTAATTGTAATGACAGGATTTTATAAAATATTGTTCTTCATCTCAGATTTGATTCTTCTAAATCTTTCAATCTTAATTGCTTTCTACTTTTTTGATTCTTCACTTTGGGAGAATGATCTGACCGGGATGGTCTATTTGTTCATTTACAGCAATCTCAGCTGGCTTTTCCTGGTGATGGTTTCGGCACCTTATAGTCTTACAAAAAACTGGAGCGTAAGTAAAATCATTAAAAACCAGGTGTCGTTTATCTTTATTCATTTATTAGTTGTTGCATCGTTGGTTGTATTTTTCGACCGGGATTATAGTCTTTTTCAAATCATCCTGATTTACGCAGTGTTTACTCCTCTATTCTTTAGCTTCAAAATTGGAATTTACTTTATTCGCAAAATCTTTATCCAGGATCTTAGCTATAGAAATTATTTGATTATTGGTAGGAACGAGTTAGCCTCTGAGGTTAGAAAGTTCTATCTCCTGAATCCCCAGATCGGCTATAAATTTAAAGGCTATATTGACTTTGAGGGATCTGATTTTTCTTTTGAATACGTACGTGAATTTTGCTCCGATAAAGAAGTTCACGAAATATATTGTTGTGCACCGAATGTAGAAGAAGAGCAGTTAAGAACATTGGTGAACTTTGGCCTGGACTCGCTCATTAAAGTGAGATTAATTGTCGCATCAGATTCTCAAAGTAGAAAGACAATCCATTTAGAGCAATATGACAAACTTCCTGGCCTGGACATGGCCACGTTGGCATTAGACGAGCCCCGGAATCAAGTGATTAAGAGATTGTTTGATTTATTTTTTTCATTGGTCTTTGGAGTTCTTGTTTTATCATGGTTTATACCATTAATAGGGCTTTTAATAAAATTGGATTCGAGAGGACCTGTTTTCTTTATACAGCAGAGAAACGGAAAAGGTAATATACCATTTGGTTGTATGAAGTTCAGAACGATGATTGTAAACAAAGAGGCAGATTCCAAGCAGGCATCTAAAGATGATCCAAGGATAACCAGGATCGGAAAATTTTTGAGAAAAACCAGTCTCGATGAAATACCTCAATTTTTAAATGTTATCATTGGAAACATGTCCCTCATTGGCCCGCGACCTCATCCGATTAAACTGAATGAGCAATTCTCCTCGAAAATTTCGAACATCATGTCTCGTCATTATGTAAAACCGGGAATAACGGGTCTGGCCCAATGCATGGGATATCGTGGTGAAACTTCAAAACTAATTGACATGGAAAATAGAGTTAGAATGGATCGGTATTATATTGAAAACTGGTCCTTCTGGCTTGACATAAAGATCATTTTCTTAACCGTTGTCAGCCTGATCAGGGGAAGTGAAAATGCGTATTAAACACTTCTCATTTTGACGGACCTAAGGATGGTGAGAACATAAAACTTAATGACTGTCAAAATTTATTAATTTTACGAACCCTAAATTAAAAGCACATGGAATCCAATAAGACGGTTAGCTCATCCGATGAGATTGATTTTACACAAATATTCCGTTGGATCGGATCCGGTTTTACACGGATAGGGAACGCAACGCTTAGGGCTCTCGCAGGGTTAAGGAGATTATTTATTTCGAATATTATTTATTTTTCAATAATAATGATCTCGTCTTTAGTACTAGGTCTGATCTACTCTCAATTTCTGGAAAAGAAATATTACAATTCTTCCATGATCATTAGCTGTGAATATCTCAACATTCGTATCGTTGACAACATCATGGATAAATTAAATCTTCTTTGCAATGAAGAAGACCGTCAAGGACTGGCTGAATTATTGAATGTTGACCTGGCAACAGCCAAAAATATTGTTGAGTTTAAGGCAAAGCATTTTGTTTCAGAAAATGATATCATAGAAACGGAAGTTCTGAAAGAACAGTTAACCAATGTCGCTGCCGAGAAAAAAGACCTTGTGAACAAAATTGTGGAAAAACTAGATATTGAGAATAAGCACAGTTTTCTTATCAATGTGAAAGTTTATAATCCGGGTATTGTAAAAAAGCTAGACACCGCCATTGTAAATTACTTAAGGAGAAATGAGTATATCAAAAAAAGAATTGCAAATAGAGAAGAGAGCTTGTTAAACAGAAGGAACAAACTTGTTCGGGAGTCTCATAAATTGGATAGCCTAAAATCGGTATTGTATCTAAATTTTGAAAGCATGGCCAAGCAGTCTCGTGAAGGATCCAATAACGTGATTTTAAGTGATAAGTACATTACAGATCCAATGAGCCTATTCAAAGAGGATTTGAATTTCAACAACGAGATCCGTGGAATTGATAAATCACTCTATCTCCATGATGATTTTGAAGTAGTTGACGGTCTGACGACTTTCAAAGAACCTGATAATCTCGATATTAAGATTATTCTTGCAACAGCTTTGATTGCTTCAATTGTATTTGGATATCTCTTGATTGGCCTTTGGAAATTTAACGAGTTTTTAGCATCGTTTGAGTAGGAAGTCTTAAGCAGTAAGCATCAAATTATTAAGAGAAGCTTAAAGCCTGCAAAGTGGTCAGGGTAAGCTTTATTTACCACCATTATTCATGAATTTTTCGAAAAAGCTCCTTATTTTGTGGGGAATTGAAAGGCAATTTTAAAAGACATATCTAAATAAATTTGCATATTTAGGAGTAGTTAAAAACTGTCTTGGTGGCCTTATTCTTAAACTTTGTTAACTTTGCATCCTTATTTACCCTCGAAAGGTCCATTTTTAAACAGTCGCCTCCGATGAAATTTGAATCTCCTAATCTCTGTGCATACCCATGCTTTTTATTGGGATACAATCAGTTTATGAAAACTCAATCAATTCCTACGTGTAATAGCATGGATTACTTGATTGGAAGTCAACAAAAACTGAGCAATGATCCAACCAAATAGCATTCTCCAAGGTCTGTGTATACTAAACAGAGGCATCATTTAGCAATAATCTGATGGGAAATTTAAGTGCCATAATTATCACATTCAATGAAGAAAGGAAGATTCAAAATTGTATTAACTCTGTTCGCAAAGTAGCAGAAGATATTGTGGTGGTTGATTCTTTTTCCAAAGACAATACAAAAAAAATTTGTCAGGAGAATGGCGTACGATTTGTTGAGCGTGAATTTATTAGTTACGCTGATCAAAAAAATTACGCAGTCTCACTGGCAAAGTATGATCATATCCTTTCATTGGATGCTGATGAATATCTTTCCGAAGAATTAGAAAAATCAATCCTTCAAGTTAAGGAAACCTGGACCCATGAAGCCTATAAAATGAACAGGTTGTCCAGCTATGACGAGAAGTGGATTAAAAATGGAGCTTGGTATCCTGACAGACAGTTACGGCTTTGGAATCGAAAGTTTGGCTCATGGGGTGGGTCCAATCCACATGAAAAAGTTATACTTCAAAACGGAACTGCCATTAAGCGGCTAAGGGGTGACTTACTTCATCGCTCGTACGATAATTCTGAGATTACCCTCAATAAAATTCAACTCTACTCACGGATTTTTGCAAAATCAAATGCATCGAAACGATACATTTCGGTATTCGGGATTATTGTTCATACAAGCTTTGCCTTCTTCAAAAGTTACTTTATCAAGATGGGAATTCTCGATGGCTTTGAAGGATTGGCTGTGGCGATGGCCGTTGCTAATCATACGTATTATAAATATGCCAAGCTGTACGAAGCAAACCGGAGGCTAAAGGATTCAAAACCTAAATAACCTCTTGCTCATCACTCCTCTCGTATTCGTTACAGTCTAAACCTGTACGTATACTTTATCAGGAAAACATTGTGAGGTGTTTTATCAAACAAGCTTCGGGAAAGATGCGAGAATGAGTTATCTTCTCCTGTTGGAACGAAATCTGTTTTACTTTGTGTCCACACAAGGAACAATGTTGAGCCTGGTATATACTCCCATCGCATAACCATGTTTGACCGGAATTGAGCAAAATTAAAGTTCGGATTACCAAAAGAGTAATCGATGGACCCGCTTGAATCTTCATCAACATCGTATTGATCCAACTCGCTGTCAAAACTGATTTCATTACCGCTGAAGGCGTGGAAGCGATCGGTATAGTTCTCAGCATTAGCTTGTGTGATCCGCTTAAACTCTGTGTACTCCCCGGTTGAAATATAAGGCTGTCCCCAATATTCGAGCGTCAGGTTGGGAGTCATCACATAACTTAACCGGATGGTCATGTTATAAGTTGTTTGTTGAATCCGAGCGGTAACGTAGCGAGGATCGCCATTGAAATCAGTTGTTGTCACATACTGCTGTTGGTTGTCAACCACATCCACACCGGGTGACAATGAAATATTGATTGCATTAATTGGTCGATACGTCAAACTTAGAAAAATACCTTTACTCTTTTCAGAACCTTCAAACCCAGTGAAGAACCAATTTTCAAAACTTGCTCTGATTTTTTTCCGATTATCTGTTTCAATGTAATACCAATTATCGATTGCGCCCGGGTACGTAATTGCCGGGCCACCCCGGAGGTCAGCATTCGAAATTCTTCGGCCAATAAACGTTGCCCCTGCTCCTGTGTACCAATAATTCTTAAACTGCACATGACCATTGAAGTTGATCTGTCTGCGTGTATTCGTTCCACCGAAATCGTAATACAGCCACTCATTAGCATTTACCCGAAGGCTCCTGAAAATTGAAAAGGGCTTATTAATTCTATACCCGGCCCAAAACCATTGCGTGATCAGGTCGGAACTGATCAGAAAGCCAACGTCATTTAATTCCACGCCCGGTGATCGCCATGTTACTCCTCCCTGATACACTAAATTCCCACTACCCTTTCCAAGGGAAAGCGATCCTCCTGTGCCTGAAAGTGAAGTTCTTGTAGAATCAACAGAAACATACTTTTGCGCTGTGGGTCGCTGATAAAGATGTTCGTTAGCCGTTTGGGTTCTTGTGATGGCTTCTTGTGTTCCTTTTACATTACTGAATACACCATTAAATTTGACATAATATTTCCTGTCCTTCCAGTTGTGCTGAAAATCCACACCACCGGTATAGGCATCCTGGTGAAGAAACTCAAGTTGCGCATCTTCAATTTTTCGATTCGTTGCAGTAAACATTCCGCCAATAATTGTATTACCCTTGTTGATATCCTGTTGCACCCTTGCTACGAGATAGTTTGTCTGAGGCTCAACGGCTTCTTTTCTTCGTTCTCCCAACGAATCAATTTCAGCTTCTGTTTTTTGTGTTACAGACTCCAGGATTCCCCAGGAAAATCCTTTACTGCTTTTGCCGGTAAGTTTGGCCGCGCCAAGAATTCTGGTGTTGGTTGGTACCTTAGTCACTTCGTTATCATTCAGCGAAGGATAACTGCTGGGTCGTCTTCCAATTCTTCTTGAATAAAAGAGATTATCTGAG
>DASTYM010000178.1:0-15678 GCA_035764995.1 Cyclobacteriaceae bacterium
GTCGGTGCTCAGTAATCGGTAACTGCAATCTGCTTTCATCCCTATTTTTCGATATATTGGTTACAAATGAGTACAACTTCATCGGGTTTCACCATACATTTGATTTTATGACAATTTTCCGAAACACCTTAGCAGTAATTATTGGATACGCAACATTTGTCATCAGTGCAGTTCTTTATTTTCAATTATCCGGAGCTGATCCACATGCTGACGCATCAACTACATACAAAATTGTTACTGTTGTTTACGGATTGATTTTTTCATTCCTCGGTGGGCTCCTGACGCAGCTCATTTCGAAGTCAAATAAATTGACTATAAACTATGTACTCGCTGCAATTATTGCAGGGTTTGCAACTTTCTCACTCATTAAGACCTCAGGAGATCATTATTCTCAATTTGCAGCCATCATTCTTTTTGCCCCTGCATCAATACTCGGTGGACTGACCTACCTGAAAAGAATAAAAAAATAATGAAGCAACTTAGGAGGTCGCGGGTTTACGGGCAGGCAAAAGGAGACGAAGGAATCGAACATCTTAAAGATAGTGTGCTAAAAAAAGAGCTTGGAGCACTTAAAACAGTTTAACAATGTCCGAATCAGTTCGAGTACAACAACCCGCAATAAGCAAAGAGTTACTCTTGTTGAGCTTAATTTTTATTCTTGAGTTGCTTGCGTTACCCGCACAATTTTATCTTCTGCTCAGAACCGGGGAGTTTACATTCGTGCACGCTGTGGTGAGGTTTTTTAGTTTTTTTACGGTTCTCACAAACTCCATTGTTGCAGTCACTTGCATAGTTCTTTTGTTTGGCAAGAAATCTAAGGTGTATGACTTCTTTCGCCAGGGTTCTACCCTCACCGCTGTTACGGTTTACATCCTGATTGTTGGAGTTGTATACAACATCATATTAAGGCCACTGCAGCACCTGGATGGACTTCATCGAATTACCACCGAAATCTTTCACACTGTTGTGCCGCTCCTGTTTCTTCTTTATTGGATAATGTTTGTAAAGCAAGAAAATCTCGGGTGGAAACTAATACCAGCCTGGCTAATTTACCCTTTGATCTATGTGGTGTACACCCTCCTGCACGGATGGTACACCGGGTTCTACCCCTACCCTTTTATTGATATCAATAAGCTTGGGTTTGATCAGGCTATGTTGAATGGTTTGTTTGTATTGCTTTCAATTATCGTTCTCTCTTTTGTTCTGATTACCGCAAAAAGGATGATGAAGAGAGAATTAAATCCAAACTAGAGGTTGTGAAATGATATTTTCCATTAAGTTCGATCGACAGTTTTTCTTCCGGACAATAGAAATCGAGAACATAATTTCATGTAGAGAGAGGTGAGAATTCACAAAGACACTCTGCGCAACTTAGCGCTCTCTGCGGTAAAAAAATTAACCGCAAAGACGCAGAGGTCGCAGAGAATGCGCAGAGATTTTTTTCAGCAGGAGGTACTAATCCTGGTGATTTGCCTTTGTTGGTGCTGTGCGGGAGAATTGGTATGGATTCACCAACAAACTGCTTAACTTTAATCAACACTGGTCAACTAGCAAAACAAGTATGAACACTATGAAAAAGCTTGCCATCCTCCTCATTTTCTTTTTATCTGCATTCAGTGCTGCCATTGCTGCACCGCGTGAATATTATGAACTCCGTACATATCGGTTGACCGATGCCGCTCAAGAAGCTCGTGTTGAAACATATTTGAACCGTGCATTAATCCCAGCGCTGCATCGCCTGGGCATAAAAAAGGTGGGTGTGTTTAAGCCGCTGGAAACGGATAGTACTTACGGAAAAAAACTGCTGGTGCTCATTCCCTTCCATTCGCTGGAGGAAATCGAGCAGTTGACGGACAGACTCGCGCAAGACAAGCAATATCTCCTGGATGGAAAAGACTATTTGGAGGCCACGTACGACAATCCTCCTTACAAGCGAATTGAAAAAATTATCCTCAAGGCGTTTTCCGGCAGTCCGGAGTCTGCTGTGCCAGCGCTGAAATCACCAGTGAGTGAACGCGTTTATGAACTGCGAAGTTATGAAGGGCATACTGAGAAAATATCACGGAATAAAATTCAAATGTTTAATGACGGTGATGAGATAGGATTGTTTAAGCGCCTTGGGTTTAATGCTGTATTTTATGGTGAAGTAATAACTGGCACCACCATGCCGAACCTCATGTATATGACGACTTTTGAAAACCAGGCATCCCGCGATGAGCACTGGAAGGAATTTGTTGAAGACCCACACTGGAAAAAACTGAAGGCCATGCCGGAGTACCAGAACAATATGTCTAAAATGGTGATCCAATTTTTCAGGCCAACGGGGTACTCGGATTTTTAAAGAATGATTTACCATAACACTGACCTGCTAACATTATTAGACAATCTCTGTGATCTCTGCTGGTGAACACCAACAACTGACTAGCAACTTAAATCAAATGAAGTTTTTAAAACCATTAATAAAATATGGAAATGAACCTTATCGCACTCGTAAAACCCATCCTGGTTTTAATTTCAATCATCATTGGCCTTTACCTCCTCGCATCAGCACCGAAACCTTCCAAAGGAATCGACTACAGGAAAATCATAGAGTTTGTTAAAAGAAATTCTCTTAAGCTAATCACCGTAGGTGTGGTCTTGTATGCTGCTTACATAACCCTGCTCTATAACAATAGTAAAACGGATGCAAGGGAAGACAGGGAAGAATACTATGCCTCTTTAGATGAAGCCACTCAATGCAGGATAGAAAATGAAAGGTTAACTGAAAAAGTTGATTCACTGACACTGGTGGTAAATGCCATAAACCCTAAGCATTAACATTTCCCACGAGAAATTACGTCTACTCTAACTTATCTATTTCCTGGTCAATGTGATTGAGCAAATCGGCTAGCTCTTTTTCAGCGGGACCGTAATGAAGTCGTAAAAGTCCCATTTGATTTGAAATTCTGGCACGAAGAAGGGCCGCGTATTCGGGGTTTGCTTTTAATTCCGTAAAACGTAGCGGACGCATGGTGCCCCAGGGTGGCGCAGGTAACTTTTTGGCAGTGGAAACACCATCAATATCGTAGGCTTCAAAATAAGTTCTGTCAAAATCCCTTAACTGTTCATAGTCTCTTTTAATAGCTATTTCCACCAGGCGAATCCTGGTATAGGCCTCATCATACATACCGCTGATCCTCAAACGAAGCCTGTCATTTGAAACAATTGTTAAGTCGGTGTTTTTTAATTGTTCAATCGGACTAACATTACCTGTAAAGGTGGTAAAGGCATGCGTGTAGGAAAAATACGTGTCCAATGAATCATGATAAGGTAGATTCTCTTTAATGACATTCAATATTACTTTGCTTGAGCGAATGCTGTTTTGATGCAACCTCATATACCAACGCATATCCTCTAAATCGGCAGAGAGACCTCTTTTGAATTCTTTCAGGATTTCAATTTCTTTTCTTTTGTAGTTACGTGTGTCACGCCATTGTTCAAGATTATATGCAATCAAAATCCCAACAATGACAACAACGACCTCAATGATGTATTTGTACCATTGAGATTTCAGGTGGCTAATAATTGTCCTTAGCATTTGGCTCGGTTAGAGGGTTTTAATAAAGATATAAAATCAAACTGGAATCGGACAAGGGGCCTTTGTTGATGTTGTGCGTAGATAGTGCAAAGGATCACCAAAAAACTGCTTAACTTTAAACCCGCTGCTAATAAAAGAGCATCACAAAACAAAGCACCATGGACGAAGACGGATTAGTGAAAATACATATTGACCTTCCAAATCATTGGGCAGTTGGTGGAGAATCAATGTGGGCAGAACCCCTAGGTAATGATCGATACAAAATAGAAAATGTTCCGTTTTATGCTTACGGACTCAACTTCAAAGACGTTGTTCGCGCAACTGCGGATTCTGATGAACTCAAACCAGAAATAAGAGAATTAGTTGAGGCAAGTGGCCATCGAACTTTCAGGCTGTTTTTTAAGGAGGAAATCGAAAGAGAGCAACAGGAGAAGATACTCGACTCTTTCCGGGAGCTTCATGTTTCATATGAACGAGCTGATAAAATTTATGTCGCTTTAGATATGAAACCGCAGGGTAACTATCAATCTGTTTTTGACAAGTTAGAAGAGTACGAAAAACAGGACATTTTAGGGTTCGAAACATGTGAAGCACGAAATGCAGAAGGATTTGATGATGCACCTTCGTCAGAAGAAGAATAAGGCACCCGGTGCCAAACCAACGCTTTACTTTAGTTAAGATTTATCTTTTCGTTTCAAAAGCTATCCTATAAATTTATACAAGAAGGAGCCCATCTTCTGTTTTTTATGTAAAGACAGGGATGGGTTTGTTGTTTGAATGACTGCAATCAAAAAAATAAGCAACTATGCATACCGTTAAATTCTCAATCCCTGAACGTGAACTCGGCAAGGCCGACATTGAATTCAAAATAAAAAAAGGCGGACAAAAGTTCGGAACTTTAAAAGTTTCAAAAGGTTCCATAGTTTGGTTTCCTAAGGACACATCATATGGACATAAACTAGGATGGAACAAGTTTGATGAAATAATGCAAAGCCAAAAAAAGCGAGAGAAACGTTAAAAAGAGTATTTAAACTGATGGAAAAATCAATTGATTGGTTCACACCTATGATGACAATTCTAGGTGTAATTATTGGAGGACTGCTCACACCCCTGGTTACAGCAACTATAGAAAAAAGTAGAGCCAAGAATTTAGTTAAACCAGAATTAATAAAAACGATTTATATATTCTTCAATCTGAGAAAGGTTTTACTCGAGCATACAAATATGATTAGACTTACTCAAAAGGGTGTAATTCTCGCACATCAGAACTTACTTGTCTTAAATAGCAACGCACCAAATAGAGGAGAATTGGAACGTCAACATACTGTATTAAATACAACGCTTTCCGAAACTATCGAAAGAGCGAATTTGTACTTTCAAAAAATTCTTGAAGTTGAGGCGCAAATTCATGTGCTTATGGTACAAGTAAACGAATATTATGGGATTGAAAAATTTAAAGCAATTAAGAAACAAATTGATCCCATTTTAAATGAATCCAACAGTTCCCAAGATTTATTGAATTACGATCAAATGGATCAAAACGAATACAACAATTCAACAAGTATTCTACAAAATAAAATAAGAGAAAAGGGAAAGGAACTTCAGAATCAATGTGATGCCCTGATACCAAAGATATTCTCTAAATTTTAGATTTAGTCTTCTCTTTGCGTGCAATTTACTCTACGCTTTAAAAGCTGAACCTATGTCTTTTGGAGACAATTGATTGATCTCATCATAATTAAGATAAAAAGAATTTATCACGTATATCAAATTAGAATAACTAAAAGGGAACTTGTAATTTTCACTTAAAAGTCTCTTTAGAAAATCTTTTCTATCAAACTTAAATAATTGCTTCTGAATCTCGTTACTACCTGAGATGCTTAAATCAAGTTTTTGAATTTGTTCAGATTCGGTCATTCTTAATCTAAGCTTCGTTCTAAGCATTGCTTTCCAATTTCCCGCTTTATAGTGACGGTAGGATATTTGATCAAACAAATTCAATATTGATAAATCACTTGTCTCCAACGAAGCCAATATCCCATTAAAGTATCTTGACAGGTCGGAATGACTCACCCAATCATCGGGGCATTTGTATCTCATGTCATGATCAACTTCGTGCCATCCTTCAGATAAAATAGTTCTCAATTGAATTTCATATGTCTTATCGATTTCCTTTTCTGTTACTAGGTCAGTAAATTCCTTTAGATATTTCTTTGGAATTCTGTAAATCAAATTTATCCTGGTAGGTTTAAATTCCGTTGCATTTTTTTTGTCAATGGTCATCTCAACAAAATCATTCTTATATTTCATTTGCAGATGGTCAAAAACTATTTGCAGGTCATCTATAAAATAGAGATTTATTCTTACTCCAATTACATCTCTTAGGAACTTAGTTTCTCCGTCATAACCCTTCGATAAAATCTTCTTCGTAACGGAGGTTTCCTCCTTACATCTATGGAAGATTCGATAAAAAATACCAACTCTTGAAAGATCATCCTGGATCAATTCACTTATCTCCTTTGCTAATCTTTGAATGTTTCGAGCCTGATACATGATTAGTGTCCAGTTATCTTTTTAATTTCTTCTATTCGATTAGGGTTAAAATTTATATGGCTACCAAGTATTTTGATAAGGCCCTTATCAGATAATGTCTTCAACGCCCCCAGAACATCCTTTCTTAAACCTTTCTCATATCCTTGAAGCAATTGCATTACATGTTGTCTTTTTGTTAATGAAATAGTCCAAAGGTTGCTAAGAATTTCATTCTCAAGATTTAAACTAGTTAAACCTGAATCGTATTTGACGACCGCAAGAACATGGCAATTAATTTCAATACACTTAATAGTAGAAATATCAGTTGTATTATCTAGCAATTGGTCGCCAATCATCTCGCACGAATCAAAACTGCAGTCAATAAAACTGACCGAGTGAAAAAATGTGACATTAAATTTGCAATTCTTGAAGTAGCATTTAATAAATACACTCGAACTTATTGGATACTGATTGAATGAAATATTGAAAAATGTCAACTCGTAAATTGTGATCTCTTCGTATGGCCGCATAAGCGACTCTCTGAGAACAATATCATAACTAAAAATTGCTTCATTTCTGAATTTCTTTGCAACCTCCATAATCTTTTCCCATAGAAGCTGTTTATTTTTTCTATTCTGAACTTTATATGCCGTGGAGGCCAAATCGATCATATACTCTGAATAATCTTTTTCTATTTTATCATTATTAGTTTCGCATATAATTTCTCCAATAAAAGTTCCTATTATAAAGTCATTAATGAAACCAATTAGAGATTCATCTCTTCCTTTGCGGTCGAGTAGTGCATGTGTTGCAAGAGTGTCAACTAAATTATCTATTGAGGGGCGGTCATGGGCATTATACAATGAACGGGTATATTCCAGTAACTTGATATTTTGTTCTTTAATGACGTCTCTAAAGAATTCTTTGGATTCAACAGTTATATCAAAGTCCATAAGCATCCTTACTACATTTTTAAAAATTTCGTATTGATTCTCAACACTAATAATTAAATTTTGCCTTTCCATTTCTCTCTCAAGCATTCTGTCAAAATATTGATCCACTAGATGCTCGGGGTTATTAACCATCGTATCAAACTCTTCCTCAGTTACGTTCTTTAGAAAAGTGAGCAAAACAGGATTTGCAATGTATTGGATAGGGATATTCTGAGCTTTAATCTTATTTAATCGCTCCTGACCAAGCCAATCTTTTATTCTAGGTTCTTTTAAAGCAAGTCTACTTACGTCAAAGTCATTGTTCCACTTTGAAAGCCATTTATTAAATTCTAAGCCGCTAAAGATTGCAGTTTTTCTTGTAGTTAGAATAATTTTACTGCTTCCATCTAGAAGAGTTCCAATGGTGTCAAGCATCGTTTCTATCTCCTCAAAAAGTTGGCTATCAACATCGTCTATATTCACCTTATCAAGAAGTTCATCAAACCCGTCAATTATAAGAGGAACTCTTCCCTTCTTAACTTCGTGGATAACTAATTCGGAGCTAAGCGTAGGGAATTCTATATCAATTTCATCCAAAAGAATATATCTAAATATTTTAGCACCCCTATTCCTTGAAAGTTCAGTAAAGATTGGAGTTTTACCTGTATCACCATCTGAGAATAGCCTTAATACTTCATATGCTGCACAAGTTTTCCCATAACCAGCAGCAGCTTCAATAATTATCAATTGGGGTCTTTGAACGCTAAGGATCGCCTGAATTCGCTTAAGCAATCCCTTCTTTACTTGTTCATCACTTTGTTCATCAAAATCTTCAAATGGAGTATCTATGTATTGATACTTATTACCAAGTAAGTTCCGTGTCTGTCTGGCTTCAAAGTCGTTATACTTTTTCTTGAGTCTGGTTATTGTTGCATTGAATGAAAAAAAACTTTTATAAAGCTCTTCCTCAGCCTTTTCAATACTTTCTATCAGCTTTACTTCAGCAGCATACCCAATTTTTGAATAGTATTCCTTTATTTCCTCACATCTAGAAACTACATTCTGAGATTTATCAAGAGGGACTATATCAACCCCAAAATATCTACTCTTTTTATATGTATATACCCCAATTTGAACTTCATCTTCATTTGTGGCTTCGAAACCATAGGTATTGTATACTTTATCCAGTAAATTTTTATCAATCATTTGCGGCTCTTTTTAATCATTTATGTAAACTATTGATCTAACATTCACCTTTACTAAACGTTTTTCCAAAATCTCAATGAAATTTTCCAAACGAATACCTAGAGGCTTCCCTTTTGACGTTTCTTCTTATCCTTTTTGCCTTCTTTGCCATGGTTAGAATAAATTGTTTTGGAGCACACAAACCTTTATACCGATGTATGCATTTTGACGATCCACTAATTGGGTTGAAATTCTACTTTTGCTGTAAAAGCTACTATCAACCTTAGGAACACAAACTATTTGGACATGAGCCGAGTAGTAGAATCGCAGAAACTCTGGGGAAATATTTCGCTGTAATACCATAGCCAACTTAAGATACAAAAACCCACCGTCTGCTCTTTCACGCAGAGGATGGGCTCCGTGCAGTGAATTTAAGAATTTTATCCTGAGTACAAACTGAAGCTTAGTAAATGACGGCCTGTTTGCTTCAACTAATTGCTAGAAACGCCTCCACCGTTTCGGTCGACCGCGCCAAAATACATAAGGAACTACCCTCCTCCTTATTCTAACTACCAATGGCTTTCTGCTGTTATTAGCTTTGACTTTATTGTATTCATGGTCATAAGACTCCCTTGATTTGTTGTCGGATAGAATTTCATACGCTTCGTTAATCTCTTGAAATATTTTTTCAGCTTGTTTATTCCCTTGATTTTTGTCCGGGTGATACGTGAAAGCCAATTGACGATAAGTCTTTTTTATTTCATCCGCTGATGATGTCGGTAGAATTCCAAAAAGTTTATAATAGTCTTTCATACGTACCCTATTCCAAATCCGATATTCAATGGTATGAAATTACTAAATGACCGTGTCAGCTTCTGTCACAGTTAACAAATACTCTTAGTATTTATGCCCTTTGCGTTAGCGATAGTAGCGGCACACCGCAGTGGCGTTGGTCCCGATATTTATCGGGAGTGTGATGGCACGAGGAGTATAGCGGATAGCGCGGCCCCGCCTGAGGCGGGGAACGCCCCAATAGAAGCCCGAATTTCGAATGTTGAATATCGAATTTCGAAGTTTTAAACCAGAAACCCGAAACCGGGAACCGATCACAAAAAACCGGAAACCGGAAACCCACTTTCGCTGAACCTGTGGCAGGCGCAGGAGGGCGAAGGCGGCACATGCCCACGTACCGTTAATCGTTAATAGTTAATCGTTTTTCCCCTATTAACTATTAACCATTAACCCTAATTGCTATCTTCCCCGCTCCTTAAAAAAACAACTATCTATGAAAATAACCAGGACTGCCCTAGCGGCCCCGATAGCTATCGGGACTCTCATGCTGATTACCGGTTGGGTGTCGGCACAGGATATTGTGGTTCCGTATGAACAATTCACGTTGCCCAACGGACTCAATGTTATTCTGCACAAAGACAACACCATCCCCCGTGTTACGGTAAACGTGTGGTACCATGTTGGATCGGGAAGCGAAAAACCCGGCCGCACCGGTTTTGCTCACCTGTTCGAACACATTCTGTTTGAAGGATCGCAGCACGTGCCCGAGGGAAAATTTGACCAGTGGCTGGAAGCAGCCGGTGCCGATAACAATGGCTCGACCATGGAAGACCGCACCAATTATTACGAGAACCTGCCCAGCAATGCGCTTGACCTTGCACTGTTTCTGGAATCGGACCGCATGGGTTTCTTAACGCAATCGCTGAAACCAACCACGGTTGACGGCCAGCGTGACGTGGTGAAAAACGAACGCAGACAATCGTACGAAAACAGACCGTATGGAAAAGCTCAGCTCGAGCTTCCTCCATTATTATATCCGAAAGATCATCCATACTCGTGGACTGTTATCGGCTCCATGCAGGATCTTTCCGCTGCCAGTCACCAGGATGTGGTGGATTTCTTTACAACGTATTATGCACCGGGCAATGCATCGCTCAGCATAGCGGGTGATATCGATTTAAAAGCAACGCGTGCGGCCATTGAAAAATGGTTCAGCGATGTGCCTGCCGGTAAGCCTGTTGCAAAAGTGAATCCTGTGGCTGCTCAACTCACGGAAGAGAAAAGAGTGGTAATGGAAGACAAGGTTCAGCTTCCGCGATTGATGATGGTGTGGTTAACGCCCGCAATTTATACACCGGGCAATGCAGAGATGGATTTGCTTTCAAACATTTTAACGGGTGGAAAAAATTCAAGACTCTATAAAAGACTGGTGTACGACCTGCAGATCGCACAAAGTGTTTTCGCATACCAGGACGCTAAAAAATTCTCGTCTGAATTTTATTTAGTGGCTACGGCCCGTCCGGGTATTTCACTTGACCAACTGGAAAAAGTTATCCAGGAAGAAATCGATAAACTGAAAAATGAAGGTCCGACAGAGCGTGAGTTGCAGCGTGTGAAGAATCAGTACGAGTCTGGTTTCATGTCGCAGATGGAAAGTTCGGGCAGCAAAGCTGACCAGTTGAACAGTTATTACTACTACACGGGCAACCCCGATTATTTTAACGAAGACCTGCAGCGTTACAAGGCTGTTAGCTCAAGCGATATTTCAACTGCCGTGCGTTTGTATTTGAAAGACAAGGGCCGCGTGGTAATGAGCATTGTGCCGGAAGGAAAAACTGATCTGGCCCCAGGTAAAATTAGTCCACGGTAAAAGAAATGATGATTATGAAAAAACTGAATATACTTTATAGTTTGTTGTTGATCAGCGCGGTGGCTGTTGCGCAGGCACCGGCTCCTGATCGTTCGGCACCTCCTGCGTTGGGCAAGGCAAAGAATTTGCAATTACCCGCCATTCAAAAATTCAAATTGTCGAACGGACTTTCTGTTGTGTTGATGGAGAAGCACTCTGTGCCATTGGTACAGGTGAATTTGCTGGTGCAGACAGGTTCGTTTGATGACGCTGCGGGTAAAGAAGGCCTGGCCAGCATTACCATGGATTTATTAGATGAGGGTGCTGGTGAGTATTCGGCACTTCAACTGGCAGATGAGATTGAGTTTCTAGGTGCCCAGATCGGAACGTTCAGCCGTGCCTTTAGCTCGGAAGTTGATTGCGCTGCTCCTGTTTCGAAACTGGATAATGCTTTGAAACTGATGAGCACAATTGTGCTGAAGCCTGCTTTCGCGGAAGCTGAATTGGAGCGCGTTCGCAAACTCAGGTTAAACGGTTTGCTCACTGCCTACGATGAGCCAACAACCATTGCAACGCGTGCTTACAACAGACTTTTGTTTGATCCGAGCACTCCGTATGGAAAGTTTGCCAATGAGCAATCGATCCGGTCGTATACGAAAGACGACTTGCACGCTTTTCACAAGCGCAATTTCGTGACGGGCAATTGCACGCTTATTATTGTGGGTGATGTAACGAAAGATTCTGTTACTCCGCTGCTTGAGAAATATTTCGCAGGACTTCCTGCCGGTACGGTAACGAACGCTGCGAAACCTGCTCCACAAGCTGTAAAAGGCCGCACGATCTACCTGGTTGACAAGCCCGGTGCTGCGCAATCGGTAATTCGCATCGGTCGCATTGGTACTTCGCGTGGCGATGCTACCTATAATGACATCGTAATTATGAACACCATTTTGGGTGGGTCGTTTGCTTCGCGGTTGAATACAAATTTGCGTGAAGAGCACGGTTACTCATACGGAGCAAACTCTGGGTTTAGTTTCTGGGGACCTGTGGCAGGACCGTTCACTGCGGCTTCATCAGTACAAACCGATGTAACCGGACCAGCGCTGGGCGAATTTTTTGTTGAATTCAAAAAAATGCTTCAGCCAATACCTGAGTCAGATTTGAATCGTGGTAAGAATTACAATGCGCTTGGCTATGCCGGTGACTTCGAAACGAACGGGCAGATTGCCGGAGCGTTAGCCGAGCTGGTTATATTCCAATTGCCTGATAATTATTTCAACACGTATGTAGACAAAGCGCTTGCCGTAAACAAGAAAGGCGTTGAAGCTGCCGCGAAGAAGTACATCACACCTGATAATATGTTGGTTGTGGTAGTGGGTGATCGTGCGAAGGTTGAAGAGGGGATTAAGAAGTTGAATCTTGGGAAGATTAATGTGCTGTCGATTGAGGATGTGTTGGGAAAAAAGCCACAGCTATAAAAAACAACCCTTCTTTGCGAGTCCTTTGCGGCTTTGCGTCTTTGCGTGAGACTTTTTTCACGCAAAGACGCTAAGGCGCAAAGAAGATGCAAAGCATGACAGTAACTTTAAAAAAAATTATGAAAAAACTATTTCTACTATTCTCAATAAGCTCTCTCCTGTTTGCTTGTTCATCAGAACCAAAATACGATCCGCAAGATGGGCTTGATGCTTTAACAGCGGAAGGCTTTGAGGGTTACCTGAGAACACTTTCGTCTGACGAGTTCCAGGGCCGCATGCCATTCACAGAAGGCGAAACAAAAACAATCGCTTACCTGCAGGACGAGATCAAGAAGATCGGACTTGAGCCGGGTAATGGCGACAGCTATATCCAGGAAGTTCCGATGGTGGAGATCACGACCACAACCGATACACTGTTGAAAGTTTCGGGCGGTAAAAAAGATTTCACGCTGTCTGGATTTAAAGACTATGTGATCTGGACACCAGATCCGGAACAACCAGAAATTAAACTTGCAAACGAAGAACTGGTATTTGCCGGTTATGGTGTTGTTGCCCCGGAAAAAAACTGGAACGACTATGCAGGCGTTGATGTAAAGGGAAAAATTGTTTTGGTGATGGTGAACGATCCCGATTTCGGAACGACCGATTCTACTTTCAAAGGCAACGCGATGACCTACTACGGCCGCTGGACCTACAAGTTTGAAGAGGCAGCGCGGCAGGGCGCGAAGGGTTGCGTTATCGTACATGACGATGTTCCCGCAGGCTATGGTTTCTGGGTTGTGCAAAACAGTTGGAACACTTCGAAACTTTATCTCGATAACCGCGGAAAGAATATTCCGGTGTGCAGTGCAGTCGGTTGGGTTTCACTACCTGCCGCTAAAAAATTATTTGACGCAGCAGGCATCAATTATGCCGAAGCAGTTTCGCGTTCGAAGAAACAAGGCTTCAAGCCGGAGCCAATGAACCTGAAACTTTCAACTAATCTGAAAGTTGCTACCAAGTATTCGAAGTCGAACAACGTGATTGCGAAAATCACTGGTTCTACACAACCTGATGAATACCTCGTTTATTCAACACATTGGGATCACCTTGGTATTGGCAAGGCAGATGAAAAGGGTGACTCTATATATAATGGAGCACATGACAACGCCAGTGGTTCTGCAGGACAATTAGAAATTGCAAAAGCTTTTACAAAACTGAAAAACAAACCGGCTCGCACAGTAGTGTTCTTATGGGTTACAGCTGAAGAACAAGGCTTGTGGGGATCAGCGTACTATGCACAGAATCCGGTTTACCCGAAAGAGAAAACCGTTGCCAATATTAACATCGATGGCATCAATCCTTATGGAAAGAATAAAGACATCGTGTTGGTGGGCATGGGACAATCGGATCTTGAAGATTATTTAAATGAGGAAGCAAAACGCGTTGATCGCTATGTTTCGCCTGAACCGAACCCGGTTGCCGGCTATTATTTCCGTTCTGACCATTTCAATTTCGCAAAAGTTGGAATTCCTGCGCTGTACACCAACATCGGTATCGACAATGTTGAGAAAGGTGCGGAGTACGGAAAACAACTTCAGGATGATTATGTGGCCAAACATTATCACAAGCCTTCCGATGAGTTTACTCCAGAGCTTTGGAAAACGGACGGTGCTATTGATGATTTGAAATTGTTGTTCAAAGTAGGAAAGAGGATTTCTATGGAAAAGACCTGGCCACAGTGGAAGGAATCATCGGAGTTTAAGCCGATTCGGGATTCATATATGAAGAAGTAATCTTAGTACTTAGTACATAGTATTGAGTATTGAGTATTTAGTAAATGGGCACTCAGCAATGGGTGCCTTTTCTTATTTACTCCTTTGCGTACCCCCTGACTCCTTAAAGGGAGAACCTCCTCGCGCTTGTAACATGAATCTTGCGCGATGGGCCCCTTTAGGGGTACGGGGTGAGCGGAGGAAGGAAGCCCTCCAATATAAACTGTAACTGCATTACGTCTTGGCGTGAAAAAAATCTCACGCAAAGGCGCTAAGACGCAAAGAAAATGCAAAGTTTGAAGGGCACCTAAAAGCGGGTGGGCGTGGCAATGGATGCTTTTTTATAAATTAGGTACACAAACAACTGCCATGAAATCCATCTTCCATCAACCTGTCCCGGAACTTCCCGTGAGAGATGTAGAGGTCGCACAAAAATTCTACAGAGATAAAATGGGATTCGCCATTGCCTGGGCCGACACGGCTTCGGGTATGAGCGGAATTTTTAAAGACGAAGCGTCATTCTTTTTAAAGCAGTACGCATCTGTAGCACCGATTAAGCTGTGGATTTTTGTTGACAACGTTGACGACACCTATACCGAATGTAAGAAGGCCTTTATAACGATACTTGAACACATTGAAACCAAGCCCTGGGGCCTCCGACAGTTCATCATGGAAGATCCCGATGGGAATAAGATTATTTTCCATCACGATGTATAATCTTGGCACAAAGTGATTTTACACATCTCTGACACCGATTACTGATCACCGCCCTTGTGCGATGGCCCTTTAGGGGTGCGGGGTGAGCGCGGATGGGAGCACCCCATTAATACTGCATCGCATTTATTCACGCAAAGGCTAAGACGCAAAGAAAATGCAAAGTTTGATGGGGCACCTAAGAGTGCTGTTTGACTGATTTAATTAAATGAAAATTTCAGGATGGTAACTTCCTCCTTGTTGACCTGAGCCACTTTATATTCCTTAGGAATCTCCTCCCAACCATTGTAGAGCTTACCATTGATATAATATCGGCCCCAATTAGATGATCCAGCGTTCGAATTTTGAAAATATACGCTGTAACTATTTGACGGGGCCTTTACACCAGCGTGATCTCCATTTAACACAAGCTCCAATTGACCATCACCATCCACATCTGCTTGTATCCAGTTCAATTGTAAAATACGGTTGTACGTGCCATCAGCGATCATCTTGACTATTTCTGTATTGAACTGCCGAATAATACGATCAGCATTCGGGATGTCTTTTCGTATTGCAAAATGAAGTGATCGTGTGAATAAAGGCTCTCCACCAATTGCCAAATATTTGGCTACTTCTTTCTCTTGAGAATTTACTAAATATTGGATCAACAAAAGGTCAACCAGAATGTAATCGACTTGTCCCTTCAATAATTTATTCAGGTTATCCTGATCACTTTTGCCCTTAACAAAATTGACGCGTTGTGCTTCCTTAATTTCAACACCATAGGCGTAGGACTCAACAACAGCAACACTTTTATTGAACAATTCTGTCAATTTATGTGCGCTAACATCGGTACCCTTTAATCCCACCAAAATCAATTGGT
>DASTYM010000179.1:0-2845 GCA_035764995.1 Cyclobacteriaceae bacterium
ATCCGCGCCAGGAAGGTAACATGTCGCCCATGACGTTCACGTTGCGAATAGTGCTGATCGGCAATTGTATTTTCTAAAAATGGAGTTCTCATGAAGCTTTTCGAAAGGCTTACAGTGCTGTCGTAAGGATTATTTAATACAGTTGACGCAACTGCTGTATCGTGCAACGCATCAAAAATAATATCCGTAAGCACAGCACAGCCTGCGCTCGTTCCGCCAATCGGGACTTTCTTTTCGCTTATTAAATATTGAATGGCTTCTGAAACAGGAGTGTCCTTCCAGAATTTTACATAGTTCGCCTGATCACCTCCGGCTATAAAAAGCATCTCTGCTTCCCGGATTCTTTTTGCCACACTTTCTTTCATTGCCTTTTCATGAGAATTGATTAATAAGGTCTCCACTGAGTTTACTGTTCCCAATCCATAGATATAATCATTGTAACCCGTTGAGCCTGAAGCTCGAATGATTACTACATCACCGCCTTTCGCTTTGCTGATCATCCATTGCAGCGCTTCATCCACATCCGTACTTCCTCCAACCAGGTTGATCGCGAATTCAGTAGGCACTGTAACATCGTTCGCATCGCCTGTGATGCCAATGCTTTCATAATCCGGATTTCCTGAAGATGCTGGTGGTTTTGCGTCTTGTGCTTCGCAGACGAGATATAGAATTAACAATAGGGTAACAGAAATTATTTTCATTGTATCAGTAGAGTATCACTTTGGTAAAAAATACTGGCCAGCATGAATGACAGCATCAAAAGTGCTACAAGGGTATGCACGATTACATTCGTGGTTCGCCAAATCAGAAGAGAAGAGAATATGATGAGCACAATAATTTGAACGAACTGCTCCTGTAATACATAACCCTCCAGGAAAATATTTTGAATGATGGCTAGTAAGGCAAGCAAAATTGTCCACAAGAAAAATTTGTCGTAGGTGGCAAAGTAGAATTCTTTCAAGTTGATCCCTTTTTTTGGCCACTTCGTAGGGAAAAGCAAGTTGGCGAGGATGAAAAGTAAAATTGGATAGAGAATGACAAAGAGAAACAGAGGTAAGCTCCAGGAAGCGATGGATCTGAGTCTATAATGCTCCCACCATTCATACACATGGAGCACGAAGACAAGTACAATCCAAATGAAATAAGTTGTAAACGGAATGATGACTCTCCATCGCCTGATAAGTTCTGCAACGCCTGTGAGTATTAATGTAATTCCAAGCCCGTAGATGATCGAGACGAGAACGATGACATATTCGAATGGACTCATATTTCGAAGGTTTTTTCTTCTATTTAAATCAATTCTAAATAAGGGTTTTTGATCAATTGAGGTACTTTTTCCTCAATCATTTTTGATACTACTGAAAGCTCAGAAATCGGTTTTAAATAATTGTTGTGTGGGATAAAATAAATTTGAAAAAACCGCTTCGGATAGTAGATTTGTGGCACTTGACGTAAAATTGGATACCTACACCTATCATGACAAAACATTTTACTCACTCCCTCTGCACATCACTCATCGTTGTTCTCCTTTTAACAGTTATAAATCTTACTGCATACTCTCAAGATATTCCTGAAGATGCAGCTTCGATTACAGCAGGGGCGACACTTTTCAGTGGTAATTGTAAATCGTGTCATAAAATACATGCCGAATCGGTAGGACCTGCACTGGCAGGGGTATACGATCGCGCTCCATCCATCCAGTGGATTAAAGACTGGGTTCACAACTCAGCTAAAGTCGTAGCCAGCAAAGACGAATACGCTGTTGCAATCTTCGAAAAATATAAGAAAAGCCAGATGACCGCCTTCACTACACTGAAGGATGAAGAAATTATGCAAATCCTTGCGTATATCAAGGCAGAAACTATTAAAGGACCAGAGGTTGCAGCTGTACCAACTACTCCTGGTAGTGGCACTACTGGCGGTGAGGGACTTCCTTCAACCTACATGAATGTCATTCTGATTGGAATGGTGCTAATCCTCGTCTTGTTAGTTGTGATTCTTGGCTTCCTGGTTTCTTCTCTCAAACGCTTCCTCGATCAGAAGGAGTTGAGCGATGAAGAAAAAGAAGTTGTTCACTCACCTATTACACTGGCCACCATTACACGAAGCAGTGGATTCATCTTCGTGGTGATGTTTGTGGTTGGATCGCTCGGCTTCAAAGCAGTCATCAACGGATTGTATTCAGTTGGTGTTCAGCAGGGTTATGCTCCTAAACAGCCAATTGCTTTCTCGCACAAACTCCACGCTGGTGATTACGAAATTGACTGTAAATATTGCCACATCGGAACATTGAAAGGCAAGAGTGCCACAATTCCTTCTGTTAATATCTGTATGAACTGCCACCGCGCAGTGAAAACAGAATCACCTCAGATTCAAAAGATATGGGCCGCTGCAGATTGGAATGCAGAGACTTTAACCTTCGGACCTAACCAGAAGCCAATCGAATGGGTTCGTATCCACAACCTTCCCGACTTAGCGTATTTCAATCACTCTCAGCACGTTGTGGTGGGAGGTATTGAGTGCCAGACTTGTCATGGTCCAATTGAAACCATGGACGTAGTGAAGCAATACTCTTTATTAACCATGGGATGGTGTATCGACTGTCATCGTAAAACTGATATCAAAGCTGATGGCAACGCCTACTACGATAAGCTTCAGGAATTGCATGAACAAGCCAAAGGAAGTAACTCAAAAATGAAAGTTGAAGACATTGGCGGTCTTGAGTGTGCAAAGTGTCACTATTGATTTACAATTTTTAAAATTCTGATTTACCATTTGATTAAATATTAACGACTAATGGCTAACAACAAGGTATACTGGAAAGGTCTCGAACAAATTACCAACG
>DASTYM010000180.1:0-3486 GCA_035764995.1 Cyclobacteriaceae bacterium
GGATTTGGGCTGCGATGAATATAAAAAAGAGACTTTTTGGAGTAGGGAGGAATCGGGAATTCTGCCGGGTTGGAAGTCGGGCTGGAAAACCCGAACGCGACAACTAAACAAAACAGGGAAATAAACTTCATGCTGACGCAAATATTAAAACTTAGCTTTACATTTTAAAGAATAATGCTCTCTTCTATCCTCCAACGCTGGCGTTCAACCCTACAATTTAAAAGTTTTCGCTATAAAATTCTCATCTCTGGCCTTCTGGCAGGAGTCTGCGCTTTCCTTGCTCCTATCATATTTCAGTTTATTCAGGAGCGGAAAGGTCCTATCCTTAACGATTATCTTCTTCGGTGGTTGCCCGCACATGATTTATCTATTCTAACGTTCACGGTGCTCTATATATTCATCCTGGCAGGTGTAATTTCCCTGCTCCAGAATCCTCAACTTTTTTTACAAACGCTTCAGGCTTATCTCATTCTGACCATCATGCGCTTCATATCGCTGCTGCTGGTCCCTCTTAATCCACCCCTGAACATTATTGAATTAAACGACCCGCTTGTTCAACATTTTTTTTATCAACAGTCAATTACCAAAGATCTGTTCTTTTCCGGACACACCAGTATTCTGGTTTTGCTGGCACTTGCAGTCACCAATAATCGGTTAAAAATTATTCTGTTCTCAGGAGCCCTCGTTGTTGCCCTCATGTTGCTGGTGCAACACGCTCATTACACTATTGATGTCGTTGCTGCCCCTCTGTTTTCATGGATGGCCTTTTACCTGGCTAAAAAAATTCCTTAAAGTCGGCCTAACGAGAGGTCAGAACTTTGTGTCTTAGTGTCTTGGTGGCGAGAATATTAGCTCACGTAAAGTCGCAAAGCCGCAAGGGTCAAAATGCTGTTTCAACCACGATTTTTTGATAATATTTCCATAATTTGGGTAATTCTGCGTTTACCATTAAACAACATTCTTTTAACTTTTCTGTAAATTTGATGCCAAATTATTGATTTGTATGACCTTGAAGGAAATCCCGAGCTTTGAATTCTCCTCACCGCTTAAGCAAGAGCATATTGACTTTTTTGAGGAATATGGATTCTTGCATTTCAGGAATTTCATTAACCTGGATACCGTTGCGTTATTCAAAAGAGAAATGAAAGCCGTTGAAAAGAAATGGGTAAGTGAAAACATTGAAAAGGTCAATGGAGTACCCATTAAATACGGTTTCGATATTGATGGGAGCAAAATTGTTCAGCGCTTTGCCTTTAGTTCGCAATACAGTGATGTCTTGCATGAATTTTTGCAAGATCCGAGGTTCCAGGCGCTCTATCCATTGTTAGGCCCTAATGCCGAAAATCCCCGTATTGGTGAGAATGAAAAAGATGGTCTGGTTATTAACCACTACATCAATACAGAGATCAGTAATTTTTCCAGAATGGGCTGGCATACTGACGCTTTACGGGATGTATTCTATGGAAAGAAAATCATGCCGATGTTGAACGTAGGCGTGCATTTAACGGACGCGATTGAAAATAATGGCGGGCTCAGGCTGCTACCGGGAACGCATAAACAAAATCTGCTGAACTTACTTTTCAAGAAACGTTATTTCTTCGATCACGAGCCCGATAAAAATGAAATTGCGCTCATGACGAAAGCAGGTGATTTGACCATTCATGATGGACGCCTGTGGCATCGGGTTGCGCAATCTTCGATGGTGGGTGAAATCAGCCGAAGACAGGTGATGTATGTACCAGTTATCTGCGGTGAATACATGATCAAAAACAAAAACAGTAAGACGCAGCTTTACCAACGCTTTACAAAACTCGGTAAATGAAGCAGGCAGTTGTGACAGGCGCGAGCAAAGGCCTGGGTAAAGCATTTGCCTATTTACTTGCCTCACAGGGATACGACCTGCTGCTTGTTGCCAGATCAGAAAAAATTCTATCAGAGGAAGCTAACACCATCACCCAGCAGTACGGAGTAAAGATCACAGCATTGCCCCTGGATCTTAGCGACAGCACTTCTGTTCCATTGATTATCAATTGGTGTCATCAACAACAGTTCAATCCATCGGTGCTGATCAACAATGCCGGTTATGCGTGCTGGGGTTACTTCGATAAAATCGATATACAGCAACACCAACAAATGGTGCAGGTGAACGTGTGTACCCTCTTTAATCTCACTTATGGCTTACTTCCCTTGCTTCGAAAAAATAAGCAGAGCTATATTCTAAACGTAGCCAGCACTACTGCTTTTCAGGCCGTTCCTACGATGACTTTGTACGCAGCCAGTAAATCATTTGTACGCTCCTTTTCACGGGGTTTACGGTACGAACTCCGCAACAGCAATGTGTCAGTCACCTGCCTGAGTCCGGGGCCTGTGGCTACCAATTTTATCGAGCAGGCTGGTATGCAGGTTATGCAGGAAACTGCCAAAAAATTTGAAATGACACCCGGGGAAGTGGCCAGTAAAGGATTAAAGGCGATGTTCAATAAAAAAGCCGAGAGTGTTCCCGGCTTCCTTAATTATTTAAACGTAAAGTTATCGTTCATTTTGCCTGATGCCTTACTGGAGAAAATTGCCGGCAACATTTATTTATCAAAAATGAAGTAGTTTACTGTACTACTTCCACCTCTACCCTTACATTCTTCTTGGCGTTCACACTGTGCTTATCATAAAGGGGTTTCTTTCCGCCCCATGCTTTTACTTCAATCCGATCGGCCGTTATCCCGTTCGTAATAAGATATTCCTTGATGGTCTCTGCACGTTGTTGTGACAAATCTTTTGCTGTTCCCATACCCTGTACCGCTCCTTCCATGGTGAAGAAATTTTTCTCAGGGCCAAGTCCTAGAATTTTACCATGATAGTTTCCATTCGAATGACCGTGCAGTATAATTTTGGTGGATGGGTTATCCGTCATCATCTCAAGCAAGCTATTCAGTTCATATTTTGATTCCGGTAACATAATCGCAGCATCATTGTAAAAATATACGTTGTAAAGTGTGTTAATATCACCCTTCACATAACGCACTAAATCAAATTTAACTACAATGGTTGTACCCATGAGTTCAACATACTCTTTTGTTGTATCAGTTAAGGGCGACAAGTAATTGATCTCGTGCTGAACTTTACGGTATCCAAACACATCGCATGTTAACGACAGTTGACCCGATTTGCTTTTTGGATCCGGAAGCAGCAGGTAATCATTTCCTTTCGCCTTCGAGATGAATCTGCTTCGCTCGGAATCAACAACCTGAACTTCTCCCTGAACAACACGGTTTTTTGTTCCATAAAACAAGCTCAGGAACACTTCTGTGTTGCCAAGTGTCATCTTCTTATACTGGATGATTTTCTCTCCTGCGTCTACCGGTTCATCAGCAACGAGTTCTGCTACTACAGCTGTTTGCGTTACCGGTTTCTTATCCTCCATAACCGGTTGAACAGGTTCTGCCTTCGCTGGTTCAGGTTTGGTTTGAACAACTACCGGGGGAGCTGCAG
>DASTYM010000181.1:0-10433 GCA_035764995.1 Cyclobacteriaceae bacterium
CAGTCCAGCGCCAGCGATACAAGTTGGGGTCTCCTTCGTTACCATGGCTGTCTATATAAATATTAAATGCATCCAATGGTTCACCTACACCATCATCAATTTCGTTTGCCGAAAAAATCGGGTACACGCTATCAATGGTGCCAGCGCTAACCATTTCTTGCGGGGTAGACTGGTATTCAGTTCCTGCAGTGATAATTTTTATATGGTACGATACGCCAACCTGCCCTTGAATACCAACCGGAGAACTTTCATAGATACCAGGGGTGGTTTCTGTCAGCAACTCACTTTGGTTCAAACTGCTGATAATCCAAACCGAAGCACCGGTGATTGGTGTTGGAAGTCGCAGGCTGTTTTCAAGATTACTGGAGTAAATAAGTTTGACCCGGTATGGGCCAGGTTCATTTGTAATCATCCCATCCACCACGATTCGTGCGCTTGCGCTGGATAAATCAAGTTGCAGCGGGTCAACGCATGCATCTACAAGAAGAAATACAAAAGGTATAAACCTTAAGAATCTCATACGTTAAAATTTTAAAAGTCCGTTCATCTTACCAAAATCCGGGTTTGTCCATCGTTGCGTTTCCAAATACGTCCAAACAAGGATAAGGCAGCTGATCAATAGCCGGTACAGTGTAAGGAATATCTTTGGGCTCAAGAAATATTGCCTTTTTTGATATCGCAGAAACTGAAAAAACACCCAAGGCTCTTTCCTTAGGATTATCAACATTTTTCACATTACCGTTAACCCTGACTGCATTGGGTTGAAACAAACTGCCACGTGCTGCTTGTTGTTTTGCGACAAGGTCCCAGAAATTATGAACCTCTTCAGAAACGCTCAACTGTTCAACTTCAACATGATAACGTTCATAAAAATGCCTGGCGGTAATCGGTATTGACCCAACCAATATTTTTTTGAATTCATACCCATTTGTAAAGCGGGAATCTGAAACGTTGGACGTTGAGCTGTACGCTGTTACCCAACAAATACAGCACGTGCAATCAGCTATTCTGGTCAGGCTGCCCCCATAATTAATGTATCCACTGCAGGGCCATGGTGCAGGATAAGGAGGATCTCCTTTTGTATAAAGTTCCGGGTAGGTTTTAACCTTATAAACTCCTGTCCACCTCCAACGATAAAGATTAGGATCTGATGCCGCACCGTGACTATCAACAAATAGATTAAATGCATCAACCAATCTCGTATTAGTAACAATTTCTTCAGGTGAAAATTCAAAATAGAGATTGTCAAGGTTGCCTGCCGGCATCATAACCTGGGGGGCAGATTGATACTCACCTTTTGCAGTTACAATTTTTAAATAATACGATAAGCCAACTACACCTTGCATTCCTCCCACAGTACTTTCATACACTCCCGAAGAAGTTTCGTTCAGCGTTTCTGTTTCGTTCAAGCTATTGATTATGGAAACTTTTGCGTTTGATATCGGTTCAGGAAGTCTTGAACTGTTTTCAAGATTGCTGGAGTAAAACAACTTTACTGTATATGGTCCGGGTTCGTTGGTAATCATCCCGTCAACCACCATCAGGGAGCCAGAAGATTCCAACGGGACCTGCATTGGATCAATGCATGCATCCAAGAGAAGAAATATTAAAGGGGTAAACCTGAAAATCTTCATACCTAAAATTTAAAACTGTAGGTTAATGAAGGCACCGGTGTGCCGATCAGCGATAACTGGTATGGTTGCAGAATTCCGCTTCCCTTCGGAACCAGGAATACTGAGTAAGGATTTTTTCTTCCATATACATTATA
This sequence comes from Cyclobacteriaceae bacterium, assembly GCA_035764995.1. Classification (GTDB taxonomy): domain Bacteria; phylum Bacteroidota; class Bacteroidia; order Cytophagales; family Cyclobacteriaceae; genus UBA2336. The sequence goes on from DASTYM010000181.1 coordinate 1,769, forward strand.
AATTGACAACGACCAGTTACCTTCAAACTTTCTATTACGTCTGTTGCTTCCCTCCAATACCAACGCAAAGTCCAGGCGATGATAATCCGGAACACGATAATTGTTTCTGTCAGAAAAATCTGATACGGATACTCCATCTAAAATGTAACCTGAGATAGGCAACGACACCGGTCTGCCGGTATGATACGTGAACATTCCGGTGAAGAATAGTCTTCTGTTAAAGCTCCACTTCCAGTTTACGTTAACAATGTGTGGCTGATCGAAATTGGAAGGATAGGTTTCGCCCAGGTTTACTTTTTCACTATCAAATTTGCCATCTGTCTTTCTAAGTGATCGGGAGTAGGTGTAGTTCACACCGCCAACCAATCTGCCTTTTAATTTATTGACCGAGAGTTCGACTCCGTAAGCTTTTCCTTTTCCGGGAAGCAATGCGGTTTCCAGTTGAGGGTTCATCACCAACGGAGCTCCATCTTTAAAATCGAGCACGTTCTGCTGAAGTTTATAATATCCTTCAACGTAGGCTTCAAGGATTCCCTTCTTTGAGTTAATAAAATATCCGAGCGAAAGTTGATCGGCTATTTGTGGTTTCAGATACGTATTACTGAGTTGCCAAATATCAACCGGGCTGATGGAGGCTGAGTTGGAAATCAAATGCACGTATTGATACATCCGATTATAGCCCAGCTTAACAGAAGAATTGGGGCCCAGTGTATAGCGCACGGCAACCCGGGGTTCCGGACCAATATACGTTTTCATGATTTCACCGGCATCATATTGAACAGAGTCAACTGTATTGGATGGTTCCAGTGGTTGATTGGGAGCATAAGTATAGGCAGTTCCGCTTCCAATCCTGTTAAACATTGATAATCGAAGACCAACCTCCACATGAAATAATTCTCCCCAGTTAAATGCATCACTAAAGTATAGCGCTGACTCAATGGCCGATTCACGTTGGATCTCTGTTGCCTTTACATTTGTTTCCTGGCTTGCAGGATCTAATTCACCCGGATTAAAACGATAGTATGTTGTGTGGAATCCAAAGGTTCTCTTATGGTTGATGTTATCATTATTGAAGTCAATCTTAAGCGATGGATAGGTAGCAGAATAATTCAGGTTGAATGCAGTGGCGGGGTCGATGTCGCTCACCTCATACGCATACCTGCCAAGAGAAAGTCCGACACTGTAAAAAAGGTTGTCCGTGATAGTGTTATCATATTTCACTGACACAGCAAGGTTATCCCAAACATTAATGGTATCATTTGCCAAACTGAATTTATCTCTGCTGGCGTAAACCGAAGTTGAAAACTTACTTCTTGAATTAATCTTATGTGTATACTTTACCGAACCGTCATAGAAGAATACAGATCCATCGCTGATATCCTTATATTGTGTTTTAAGAAGATTGAGAATCCAATCGGAGTACGTGGTACGCAATGAAACGATTACTGAGCTTGTGTCTTTTTTGACCGGGCCTCCGATGGTGAAATTGCTCGATACAAGACCAATTCCACCGGTTCCTTTCCATTTCTGATAGTTCCCTTCTTTTGCAGTTAAACTCAATACCGAAGAAACTCTTCCGCCATATTCAGCGGGTATTCCTCCTTTATAAAAGGATGCATTACCTATTGCGTCAGCATTAAAGGCTGAAAAAAAGCCAAGGGCATGAGATGTGCTGAAGACCGGAACGTTATCAAAAAGGATCAGGTTTTGATCAGATCCACCACCCCGAACATTATAACCTGAACTGGCTTCACTGACGGTTGAAACTCCTGTTTGTACCTGCAACGATTTGATAATATCCGCTTCTCCTAAAAAAGTTGGCTGTCTTTTGAGTTCATTCATCTTAATGGATGATTGTCCTGTGCGCCTCACTGTTGTTGCCTGATCCGATATAACAACCTCATCGAGCGTTATCGGAGCTTCTTCCATGGTCATATTCAGCTCTCCATCTTCATAGATAATCAAATTCACAAGCTTCTCCTGATAGTTGATATACCGAAAACTTACCAGGTACTCACCCTCAAATAAACTCATCTCAAATTTTCCTGATTTGTTTGTCAGAAATTCCCTGTCAAGTTCGTACACATAAATGGATACGTTGCCCATCATCGAGTGATGTTCTGATTCTTTTACGATACCGGTCAGTGTTACTTTTTTCCCTGCCACAAACTTCTTTGGATCACCAATCAACATTTTATTTACTGTGACTCGGTTTGAAATCGCTTCTTTAATCAGGGAATCTCTCTTTTGTGAAGAGTCTGTGTTCTTGTAAAAAATTACTGCGTAGTTAAAGAGAAACACATATTGTATTTCCGATTCCTGAAGTTGTGTATTTAATATTCGCTTCAGTGGTAATCCTTCAAACTCAGCTCGCATCGTAAAGGGTTCCATCCAATCATTCAAATAAAAAAAGCGAAGGTTTGTATTTTCCTCTACTCTGTTCAGGTATTTCAAAAATGATTCACCAGGTTCAATCTTTTGAAATGTGGAGTCAAGTGCATCTTGCGCAAAAACGTGTCCGACAGACGCGCATATTAAAAAAAGAAGGAGGGGTATACGTCTCAAAGAATCTTATGCTAAAATCCAGGGGGCAATAATCACGTAAATTCAGGTAATTAAAAAACGAAAATCTAACCCTTTTAGATACGGCATTATTCCTTTTTATGCGGAGGAAATATCGGTACATCAGCCAGTTAACCTTTTCTTCCTCTAACCATTTCCCGCTTTCCGGGAGGGCCTTGTAACGTTTCAACCTGTAAGCTTAGACTCTGTAAATCGCGTTTTAGTTGGCCCTTGGCGCAGTACGTTACAAATACTCCACCGGGTTGCATGGCCTCAACAATTTTTTTAAGCATGGGAAGTTCCCACATCTCGGGTTGTTTATTAGGTGCAAACGCATCGAAATAAATTAAATCATAATGATTCTTTTCCAGCGCAACCTGTTGAAGAGTGGTGTGAAGTTTTCGAAGTTGAAAGGCTGGTGAAATTTTTACAGCTTGATCCCAGTTCGCTCGATGAAGTTTTTCAAACAACACTTTAGATTCATCTGACTCAGCATAATTCAATTTCGACCATGTGTTTTCTGCAATTGGAAATGCTTCCAGTGAAGTATAGTTAATTTGAATACCATCCGCCTGACTTTGCAAGGTAAGCAGTGCATTTAGGCCAGTACCAAAACCTACCTCAAGAATATTGATTACCGAATTTTGAAAGTTTTTGTTAACAACCTCTAGTCCCCTTTGAATGAATACGTGGCGTGACTCTTGTAGCGCTCCATGCCTGGAGTGATAGGTCTCATCAAGTTCTTTGTTGAGAAGCGTATGTGAACCATCATAAGTTGGTATAATTTCAACTTCTGCGGGTACATGTTTATTTTTTAGCGCTGTCATTAAATCGTAAAAAATGGTCACTTATCGTCTTTAGGTGCTCCTAAAAAAAATCCACACATCTCTATTCATTCAAATTTCGTTAAATTACCAACATTAAATTTTATGCTTATGAAAAAGATTTTGTTGTTAGGAGCGTTTATGGCGATGGGTTTCTTCGCATTCGCCCAGGAAGAGAATAATCCGCCAGCAGCTGCTGAGCATGGAAAAGCTGTGAGTGAATTGGCAACAACAACTGACGCAACAGGAAAGGAGAAGGGAGCATTAATTAGCAGTGCAGCACGGGCAAAAGCTTTAACACAAGCGAATGCTAACGCAAAATTTATTCGCGGTGATGCACACCCGGAAAATGCAAATAATGCTGCTCAACCAGCTGCCAGCGGTAAGCCGGCAAACGTTCCTGTAGCGAATGGAAAGCCAGCGATATTACCTCCGGTTACTCCTCCAACTACGGGTAAGCCAGCGGCAACTCCGGTAGGAAAACCTGCAGGTGTACCAGTAGGAAAACCTAATTAACCATTCGTATCGAAATTATTCAGAACTTCGGCTTTGCTTGCAGGGCCGAAGTTTTTATTTGGATACATGCGTCTGCATATTGTTTTACTTTTAAGCCTATTGCCTTTCTTCAGTTGGGCTCAATCTGCAGAGCCACAAAAAGATACGGTATATAATTTCTTATTTCTCGATGCACGGTGGCAAAATCAATTTGCCTTCTGGGGACGAAATTATGGTTTAGAACTTCCGTTTGTCTCCACCAACCTGACCTACTACACGCATTCAAATTTTTGGATAAGTGCGGCAGGGTATAGTTTCTTCGATGAAAATATACCGTTTCAAACCGGCCTCTCGCTTGGTTACTCGCGCGCACTCACTGAAAAAAGTGATTGGCACATTAGCTATTCACAATTTTTTATTCCTGATGATACTGTTCCGGCCTCTGCAAGAACCATGGGGTACATTCAAACCATGTTCGGACTGGATTGGAAAATCCTATACTCAACCATTCAAATTCACGCATTACTGAATAAAAACAGTGATGTTTTTTTCACCACGTATCACTCCAGATACTTTCAATTCAACAGGCCTCTATGGAAGAAAATAAAGGTGTCGTTCGAGCCGAAAGCTTCCTTTACGTTTGGAACGAATCATTTCGATTATGCTAATGGCACAGTGTTAGTGCCCGGTGGGGGTTCAGTAAATACACAAAATGATTCCACGAGCAACCAGGGAGATGGAATTAAAATCCTGAATTGGGATTTTCAATTCCCGTTAAAATTTGAAGTGGGTCGTTTTACAATTGATACTTCTTGGAAGTATTCTGCTCCGCTAAACACCTCTGAAACAGATCCATCAAAAGCGCTGCATCAATTTATGGTGGGGTTAAATTATTTTATTCCTTTTCAGCGGGTAAAGGGATAATCCAGTTTAGTGATTAGTACCACTGCGTAAGCACACACACCTTCTTCCCGACCAACATAACCAAGCTTTTCATTGGTGGTGGCTTTAATAGAAACGTCATCAACCAGAATATTCATGAGCGGTGCCAACACATTCTTCATCTCCGGAATGTGAGGATTGATTTTAGGATTCTCCAAACAAATCGTACAATCAACATTGCCGACCTTCCAATTCCTTTCGGTAAGCATGCGAACAACTTCTTTCAAAAAGAATTTGCTGTCTTTTCCTTTCCAGCGATCGTCTTTATTGGAGAAATGAAAACCGATGTCGCGCAAATTGGCTGCCCCGAGCAGTGCATCACAAATGGCATGAATCAAGACATCGGCATCAGAATGGCCGGTCGCTCCTTTTGAAGCAGGCAATTTTATTCCACCCATCCAAAAATCACGACCCTCTTCCAGTTCGTGTACATCAAAACCCATTCCTATTCGTATATTCATCTCAAAAATGGTAATCAGTTATCGGTAAGTGGTAATCAGTAATTCGTAATTCGTAATTCGTAATTCGTAATTCGTAATTCGTAATTCGTAATTCATAATTCGTAATTCGTAATTTTTATTCTTAATTCTTTACAGCCTTATAATACAAGACACTCGAATTTTCTTCTCTTAAAATACACTCAGCGATTCTTTTAATATCGGAAGTCTGGACTGCATCAATTTTGTTTCTCTCTTCATTCACCAGGTTCACATCTCCTGAAAGTGCCGAAAAAGCCAAATTCATAGCACGATTGATGACTTCCACTTCACCAAACTCTAACGTAGAGGCCGCCTGATTCTTAACTTTTTCTAACTCAGCTTCTGTTACGCCTTCGTTGATCACTTGTTCAAGTATTGCGTTTACTTCGCCTTCAGCGTCCTCCAACCGAATACCATCCTTTACCCGGCCACTGATTACCAATTGTCCAGGATCGATTGTTCCCATCACAAAAGATGAGATGGAAGTAAAAATTTCTTTCTCCTTCACCAATTGGTGGTACATTCTGCTCGAATGGCCACGACTCAATACATCGCTTAACAAATCGGCCACGTAATAATCTTCGTGAAAGCGACCCGGCATGTGATACGATTTATACAACGCATTGGCCGGGACCTTTGCCTCCACAGTTTGCGTGCGTTTGGTTTGCTGAACGGGTTCTGTCGGTAATTTTCGTTCTGCTTTTTTTCCCGACTTTATCGGTCCAAACCATTTTTCAGCAAGCTGCTTCACCTGGTCAACAGTAACATTACCTGCCACAACCAAAATTGCATTGTTGGGAATGTAATGTTCAAAGAAAAAACCTTTCACATCTTCCATGGTGGCATTTTCGATATGACTGATCTCCTTACCAATCGTTGCCCACTTGTATGGATGAACCTGGTATGCCAGCGGGCGCAGTTTTAGCCAAACATCTCCATAGGGTTGATTCAGGTAGCGCTGCTTAAATTCTTCAATCACAACTTTTCGTTGCACTTCCAACACCTTCGGATCGAACGACAAACTCAACATACGGTCGCTCTCCAACCAGAATCCCGTTTCAATATTAGAGGCTGGTACCGTTAAGTAATAATTGGTGATATCGGTATTGGTGAAGGCATTGTTCTCCCCACCAACTCGCTGCAAGGGTTCATCATAATTCGGAATATTCACCGAACCTCCAAACATGAGGTGTTCGAAGAGATGCGCGAAACCTGTTTTACTTTCCTTTTCATCGCGTGAGCCTACATCGTATAAAATATTCATGACGGCTATCTGTACCGTTGGGTCTTCGTGGACAATAACCTGTAATCCGTTATCGAGTACAAATTGGTTAAAACTAATCACCTTTGTTATGTTGTTTTTAAGTATGCATCTGCTGTCATCACCGGGATCTTCGATCGTCTGAAATCCTTGAGATTTCTGGTCACCAGGGCTTTCATCGAATTCTCAATGGCTGTATAATACTGAACCGCGTCCTCAAAATCTGAAAAATCTGAAGCAAGCGCAAGTTCAATTGACTTCTCCTCCACTGGTAACACCGTTACCAGAACTTTAAAACCAAGCAGGATTTTCCTGGTTTCCTGCTCCCCAAATTTTCTTCTCAAAACATAATGCGTATTGGCAAAACTCAATGCAGACACGAAGAGTTTTATTTCTTTCTTATCAGCCATGGAGAACAAGAGAGCAGCACTTCTATAAAATGGCTCGCGCTCCCCTAAAAGATCAAGAACAACATCTGTGTCGACAAATACCTTTTCCATTATTTGTATTTGCGCTCCAGAAAATCGCCATACCCTTTTTTGTATTCCAGGGATACGCCCTTTGCCACGCCCGATAAACTCCTTACCAAGGGGGTAATTTCGCCCGTTTCCTGCTGTGTTATTTTCTCCAGATAATTTTCAATCATCTTCGACAAACTGGTTTTTCGCTTTCGGGCATACTGCTTCCCCTTCTCAATTGTCTTCTTCTTCAACTTCAATGTGAGCTTGACTTCCATAAGTACATATTACGTACAAAAATAAATAATAAATACGTACCAACAAGTTCCCAAAAAGCCAATTAAATTTGTCGCCAATTCACTGATTTCTATGAATTTCAATCGCCAAACGTATTCTGATTCAGTTCTGAAAGATTTATACCAGGCCCTTCTTTTCCCCAGAATGGTCGAAGAAAAAATGTTAATTCTGCTCAGGCAGAATAAAATCAGTAAATGGTTTAGTGGTATTGGCCAAGAAGCGATTGCTGTTGGGTTAACGATGGCCCTGGAGCAGGATGAATATGTTTTACCCATGCACCGCAACCTCGGTGTTTTCACATCACGCAACATGCCCTTCGACCGGCTGTTTGCACAATGGCAGGGAACCATGATGGGTTACACAAAAGGACGTGACCGCTCCTTTCACTTTGGCGCAAACGAACATCACATTGTTGGAATGATTTCTCACCTGGGCCCTCAAAATGGTGTAGCCGATGGAATTGCGCTTGCCAATATATTGAAGAAAGAGAAAAAAGTTACAGCCGTATTCAATGGTGATGGCGGAACAAGTGAAGGTGACTTTCACGAAGCCATTAACGTTGCTGCCGTATGGGACTTACCTGTAATTTTTATTGTAGAGAATAACGGCTATGGACTTTCAACACCGAGCGTTGAACAATTCCGTTGCAAAAGTTTTGTTGATAAAGCTATTGGATACGGTATTGAAGGTGTGCAGGTGGATGGTAATAATATTTTGGAAGTTTACCACACCGTGAATACACTGGCAGCCTCCATGCGCAAAAAACCACGGCCAATTTTATTAGAGTGCATCACTTTCCGTATGCGCGGCCATGAAGAAGCATCCGGTACCAAATACGTTCCAAAAGAACTGATGGAAACATGGGCTAAGAAAGATCCTGTTGAGAATTATGAGAAGTATTTAGTAGAGGCCGGTGTGATCGATCAGAAGTATATAGAGTCACTTCGCAAAAAAATCAAAAAACAAATTGAAGAAGGATTAGCCATTGCATTTGAAGAAACACATCCGGAAGCAAGCACGCAACGAGAAACGGATGATGTGTATGCTCCTTTTTCACAACAAGTCATTGAACCAACCTCGGATAAACAGTCAGAAAAAAGATTCATCGATGCCATCAGTGACGGCTTGCGACAAAGCATGGAACTATACGACAATCTTGTCCTCATGGGGCAAGACATTGCAGAGTACGGTGGAGCATTCAAGATCACGGATGGCTTCATAGAAAAATTCGGAAAAGCGCGCGTTCGCAATACGCCTATTTGCGAGGCTGCTATCGTTGGTGCGGGATTAGGATTATCGGTAAAAGGAATGAAGTCGATGGTAGAAATGCAGTTTGCCGATTTTGTT
>DASTYM010000182.1:0-4429 GCA_035764995.1 Cyclobacteriaceae bacterium
GCCAGTTGCTGTTACCAATAATGGCCGCCTGGTGGTCCACCAAAAACTTTGTGTCCAGCGATGTGTAGAAAAAAGCAATGAATAATACAGCAGAAATAATCCCATAAAAGATTAGGGCTATCTTCCAGTTTAACTTTGGCATAAGAAGTAGTTTATGTGAATAGAAGTAAGAACGAAAATAATCATTTGCAATGTCCGCTGCAACTCATTTACATAAATTGTCAGCCACCCTGCTGGTTGTATAGTTCAGCCTTCGCCTTTTCCACCACGCCGGCCATCCATTTCTCCCGGTCCATCTGAAAAAATGTAGCCTTGCTTAAAAAATATTGTATTGCCCAGGTTACGCCCATGGATATCAGCACCCCCACGCCCACAGCAAACCACATGCTCGGCTCCCGGTTAAAGGCTTCGGAAGAAAAGCGAAAGATCAAAAACAACAGAATAATCGTCACTACCAGTTTCTTTGCATTGTCCCATAGCATAAACTTCCAGCTGAAATGCACCGGAGTGTTCGGGCTGTTCTTATCCCTCTTTTGCTGCGCAAAGACGTACAGCATTAAAATAACCGCCAGCCCCGAAAAGAAGAAAAGACTGACGTACAACTCACCGGACAGCGGCCCGAGAATATTTCTCTTGACGATAGAGTAGTCCATAATATATGTTTTGGTTGTTTAATACACCTGTTTCAGTTTAATCTTCGCTCCCCGCCGAAACCGGAAACGAAAGTTTGGTACTGGCGGAGTTACACCCGCCTCCTGAACGCCAGCAAGGACAATAACTGGCTTTTCCGTTGCTGTCAGTGTATATCCCCCGGATCCGCTAAATGTTGTGTTAGAAGGCACTTCTGAACTATAATTCAGATCATACACCGTCCCCGTATCAACGGGCAATGTAACAGATGATGTTGCACCTTTTTCAGTACCCACCCAAACAACATATTTTGTCGTGTCATTATAGGTGGCTTTTATCGTCCAAACGCTATCCACGGGATTTACTGTGATACTGTCAACAACATAGTTATCCAATAGATTTCGCATCTGCACAAGAAAATTGCCCGATGGCTTATTTTTTGGAGCACCATACACTCCTGACCAATATCCTTGATTTTGGCTCCAAAACAAACCGGTCGAAGAATACAATGTTAAATAGGCATTTACGTCGCTATTGTCGTACAATTCATAAAAATCAATATTGGATATTCCTCTGCCCCAACTTAATAAAGCCATTCTCGAAGTCCAATCAGCTTGCACCTGGTAAACATCTTTGCCGGGTATATCAAGAGCAGCGTTTTGAATTGTTCCTTGTCTCACGCCACCAATTGTTGTGTCCTTCGTGTCCCAACCTGTTTCGGTAATATTTAATTTCATAGAGTTCATGTAGGAGCCACTAAAAGCCAGAACTGTATCAACCTCCCCGTAAGCAACTGATTGTTCATGCGACTTCCCTTTTGTTTGCTGATGCTGCCCCCCAGCATCACTTGAATAATTATGGAAATCAAATTCGTCAAACGGCCAATCTGGTGTAACGCCGTCGGCGCGATAGCCCCGGTGATCAATAACCCATCTCCTACCCATACGCATTATGTCGTCACGTGCTCCCGCAGTAGTATATGCAGCGGGCAAAACAGTGATTTCAGGGTCTGCTGTTTTTATCCCAGCATTATTCCCCATTGTCATTTCGTTCCCGTCATAACACGCACTCGCTTGTGCCATTAATTCATCGCCGGATTGATTTAACCACTTATTATCCCCGATCCAGCTTTTGTCGTTTTCGTTACCAACAGAAATTACACCCACATAGCCTAATCCAGCCGTAAGTACATCTTTATCTTGGTAAGCAAATTCCGGCTGATGCTGCCGGTTTATCAAACTGGTGGGCACGTAAGGATTGCTTCCGTACCTCGCCGCAATTTGAAACAGGTATTTAGAAATGTCTAAATAATTATTCGCGTCAGACCAATCACTGCCCCATGGCGCAGGAACCACATTGTTCAAACACGATGAACTGAAGTCGTATATCTGATTCCCATTGATGGTTTGCGGATAATTAGCAGTAACCCAATATTCCGGCATCGACTTCACCGCAACATTAATGTCGACGTTTGCGTCGTGAACCCACTTGAATACAGAATCGTAGTATTTAAACCATGTAGAATCTCCTGGGTAAAAATGCTGGCAAAGATCAAAGTAAAACCTCTCTCGCCCTAACTTAACCGCGTTATCAAAAAGGACTGACTTTTGCTTCATGTCAGCTTCAGGACTTCCTATTTGTGACCAATAAGTATTGGCCCCAGCCATTTTCTTAAACTTGCTCTTTGTGTAATTAGGTATGAAAGCGGCATGGTAAATAGAATCGTCATTGTAGCTCCCTATTATTTTTATTTTCCCCGGAACCACTCTTGAATAAGCATTGTCATTTACGTGCGTTTTCCTCATGTACACTTCTTTCCATGTACTGGTGTCTGTAACGTCAACGTTTGTCCAGGCATTGTAGTTGCTTCCATCAAACGTTGCTAATTGAACCGCTTCCCCTGTGTACTTCTTCACGCCGTAAAAAACTGCCGGATTATTAAGCGCATCGCCATTTGCGTCCCAAAACTGAAACTGCGTGATTTTTACATCGCGCTTGTTGAAAGGATCAAACTCAATATGCACATCCACGGTGTCGGTGGCGTAAGTACCGGAGCCAATAGAAAAATTAGTTGCACTGCCGTCAAGCCATGTATCTTCTTTTTCAGTAATCGGGTAGCCACTTACTACAAGCATGTCCGGCGTCAGCGGGACTTGACCAGTAACCCTGTCCGAACCATAAGGGCGGCTATAACCATTTCGCTTTTCACTGTAAAAGTTCAAAACCCCCGTTTGTGTGTTGTAACTATAATCGTCCACGCCAGTAACAAAGGCACTTACAAAGTTTGCTCCGGTAACGTTTATGCCCAATGACATATCCCTAAACCTGTTTTTGTCAGGAACGTCAGAAAAGTCATAGGTAACCACAGTAAGGTTCCCATTCGTTGTGACTGTTTTCGTAGGCTCCACAATGCGCTTTATTTCAAAGTATTCCTCAAACTCCTGCGTTGTTGTTACCCAGCAATTATCGTTTGCGTTATTCTGTATGAATTGAAAAGCCGAATCAATATAAAGGATGGCATTAGCATTCAGGTGTGAACCTATCCTGTACATTTTTCGGTTAGCTATGGTAGAAGTGGTAAGAAGTGTATTCAAGTAGCCTTTTATTCTTCCATTGTAATCATTCTCCCATGCGTCTGAAAAATCCCTACGATATAATTTAAAACCCGCGTTTATTGTAGGAATGGTTATTGGAGAACCGGCTTGTATGTCATTAGGCCCACCAGCGACAATGTAACCATTATCAGTGCTACCTTGCGAAGATGTAGCCATGTAACCGAGAGAATCAAGATGCTTATAATATCCAGTATCATCGGAAGGATTTGTCCAAATTCGGGAACTTAAAGGGATCCCCTTTTCGCCGAACTTCCTATAAAAATACCTTTCGCCTACAATGATGTTGTCTAAGTATTCAAGACAACCTGCGTTTTCCCACCCAGGTTGATTTTTCACACTGCAAGGAAAGTGATAAAAGCCATGATTAGAGTAGGTGCATCGGTGCTTCATAACCTCTGTCAACTCCGCCCAAGACATAGAATTGTACCCATTATCGATTAACTCATTGTTGTTGTAAGAGTTCATTCCGTTAAGGGCATACTCAATAGGGAATGTAAATTCCTTTCCTGCACCGTCAGTGAAATGATACTTCTGCGCATTTTTGAACACCGACCATCCTTCTGCATTATCATCGTCCAGCGACAGCATGAATACAGACGTTTTATTGTACTTCATGTCCGCTGGTGTTACCGAAACAGCAGTAGGTGTGGCATCGGTGTAGATGTACACCTTTACAATCGCTTTTGCTGAATCGCTTTGTGCAGATGTTAAAAACGGAAGTAGCAAAATAAAAAATAGTAACCTTTTCATAATCTTATAATTGCTTAAGTACAATGCCAACAACAGCCCCTGAACCAGAAATCACATTGAGTGTTATTGTCAGTTCACCAGAAACTGGAGATAAGTTTGAAACGCTTGCAAGTGCCGGGTCAGTTTCCCAATCAGTATAAGTAACAGCATCACCAACATTGCCTCCTTGCGTTATTTGAGCAGATGTATTCCCGTTCACTGTAAATGAAGACACTCCTGGTTCGTAAGTTTGGCTATTAAATAGCACATAAATTTTGTAAGTCTTAGCGTTATCCAGGCCAGTAAATTTTAGCCTATTTCCGTTAGCAAATGACCATGCTTTCTGCTCTACAAAATCAGGAAACACTCCTTGATCGCTCCCTTGTGACGGTGATCCTTTCGTTCCCGTAAGAGCATCGACATTGGTAAATCCTACCGCCGTTGCCGTCTGCGTG
>DASTYM010000183.1:0-14290 GCA_035764995.1 Cyclobacteriaceae bacterium
TGATGGTACGAGCCATACGGGCAAGACCAACACCAAACTGAGAGTACAATTGTTCACCAACGGTACGCACGCGTCTGTTAGAAAGGTGATCGATATCATCGATCAATGCTTTTGAGTTGATCAGACCAATCAAATACTTCACAATAAGGATAATATCATCCTTTGTTAATACGCGGTGATCGAAGCTTAAATCAAGACCCAGTTTCTTGTTGATTCTGTAACGACCAACTTCTCCAAGGTCATAACGCTTTTCGCTGAAGAACAAGCTCTGGATAACATCGCGAGCTGTTTGTTCATCAGGAGCTTCTGTATTTCTCAATTGACGATAGATTTGCTCTACCGCTTCTTTTTCTGAGTTTGAATTGTCTTTAGAAAGCGTGTTGAAGATGATCAGGTAATCAGCAACGTTCACGTCTTCACGGTGAAGGATAATTGACTTCACGCCAGACTCAAGAATTGTTTCTGCATCTTCAGCAGAGATCAAATGATCACGCTCGAGAAGTACCTCGTTACGATCGATCGATACCACTTCACCAGTATCCTCATCCACGAAGTCTTCCGTCCAGGTGCGGAGAACACGTGCAGCAAGCTTGCGGCCTACTACTTTTTTCAGTGTGTTTTTGTTGGCCTCCACTTCTTCAGATAATCCGAAGAGGTCAAGGATATCTTTATCTGTACCATAACCGATTGCGCGGAGCAATGTGGTTACAGGGAATTTTTTCTTACGATCGATGTAAGCGTACATGACGCTGTTCACATCGGTTGCAAATTCAATCCACGATCCTTTGAACGGGATGATACGAGCAGAGTACAGTTTCGTTCCGTTGGTGTGCTTGCTCATCGCGAAGAACACGCCAGGAGAACGATGTAATTGAGACACGATTACGCGCTCAGCTCCGTTGATTACGAACGAACCCTTTTCGGTCATGTATGGGATGTTACCCAGGAACACTTCCTGTTCGATGGTTTCGAAATCCTCATTATCCTCATCGTTACACGTGAGGCGAAGTTTCGCCTTCAAGGGAACTGAGAAAGTAAGTCCACGATCGATACACTCGTCAACATTATATTTCGGAGGATCGATGGTATAGTCTACAAATTCCAACACGAAATTTTCGCGGGAATCAGAGATCGGAAAGTTTTCAGCGAATACTTTATATAAGCCTTCGTTCTGACGCTTTTCGGCAGGTGTATCTATCTGCAGGAAATCTTGAAATGACTGGAGTTGAAGATCCAGAAAGTCGGGGTAGTCAATGATTTTTTCAATCGCTGAAAAATCAATTCTACCAGTATTAGTTTTCTTTGCCAAGGTGCTTTAACGTTTAAGTATGTAAATCCTGGACGAGATCAAAAAATTTAGAGTGGGTACAAATACGAATAGACCGCGTCCCGACTATTGTCGGGAACGAGGCCTAATCGAGTTGTTTCTATAAGACGGTACCCTTCGCCTTCAAGAAGAATTACTTCAACTCAACTTCGGCACCAGCCTCAGTAAGTTGTTTTCTAAGGTTTTCTGCTTCGTCCTTAGGAAGACCTTCTTTGATAGTTTTAGGAGCGCCATCAACCATATCTTTAGCTTCTTTCAAGCCAAGACCAGTCAATTCTTTCACAAGCTTCACGATCTGAAGTTTGTTAGGACCTGAAGCCTTCAATACTACATCAAAGTTGGTTTTCTCAGCAGCGGCAGCAGCGCCACCACCAGCAGCAGCACCACCTGCTACAACAACTGCAGCGGCAGGCTCGATACCATATGTTTCTTTCAAGTAAGAAGCTAATTCATTTACTTCTTTCACAGTGAGTTCAACGAGTTGATCTCCGAGAGCTTTTACGTCAGCCATTTTTATTAAAATTTAATGTTTTGGTTCAATAGATTAAGTTGTACTAATTACTCGCCAGCAGGAGCATCTTTTCTGTTCTGAAGAGCAGAAATAATGTTTCTCGCTGGTGATTGTAACATTGAAATAATTTCGCCAATGAGTTCGTTTTTCGACTTCAGGTCAGCGAGTGTATTTACGTTGTCATCTCCGATATAAAACTCGGATTTGATAGCGGCAGCCTTCAACACAGGTTTGCCTTCCAATTTCTTACGAAACTCCTGGATAACTTTTGCAGGAGCGTTTCCGACTTCTTTCGAAAACATTACGCCTGAAAATCCACTGAGTACCTTGAAAATTGGAGAGTAGTCAACGCCTTGCTGTCTCTCCAGTGCCTTTTGAATCAAAGTGTTTTTGTACACTCTGTATTCAACGCCACTTTTGAAACACAATCTTCTGAAGTTATTGATCTGCTCAACAGTAAAACCATTGGCGTCAGTAACATAAAAATTCGCGTTCTCTGCAAACTTCTGGCTAAGCTCCTCGATAATTTGTGCTTTTTCTTCTCTGGTCATGATTCAGTTTGCTTAAATACCAGTAATGGAACTTGCGTCAATTCTGATGCCCGGGCTCATCGTTGTGGAGATAGCGATACTCTTAAAGTATGTACCCTTCGCAGATGCGGGTTTCAGTTTGGCGATGGTGTTAATCATTTCCGCAGCATTGTCTCTGATTTTGTCAGGGGAGAAGGAAGCTTTCCCGATGCTCACATGGATGATACCAGCCTTATCAATTTTGAAGTCGATTTTACCGGCTTTTACTTCTTTCACCGCTTTGCCGACTTCTAGTGTAACAGTTCCTGATTTAGGGTTTGGCATTAAGCCACGAGGACCTAACACTTTACCAAGTCTACCAACCTTTGCCATTACTGTAGGAGTACAGATAATAACATCGATGTCGGTCCAACCACCTTCAATTTTGGTGATGTATTCATCAAGACCTACGTGTTCTGCGCCTGCGTCTTTTGCATCCTGAACTTTGTCAGGTGTACATAACACGAGTACGCGAACCTGCTTACCTAATCCATGAGGAAGGGCTACTACGCCTCTCACCATTTGATCAGATTTCTTTGGGTCAACTCCCAGTCTGATATTCAAATCTACTGATGCATCAAATTTTGTGAACGTGATGTCTTTCAGCATGTTTGAAGCATCCTCCAGAGAATAGGTTTTCTCCAGGTTGAATTTAGATGCTACTGCTTTTCTGTTCTTTGAAATCTTTGCCATACCTCAAAAGATTAATTGTTCCAAGGAGCATTGCCTGACACGGTAACACCCATGCTGCGCGCAGTTCCTGCAATCATTTTCATTGCTGACTCAATTTTGAATGCGTTGAGGTCAGGCATTTTCGTTTCCGCAATTTTCCTCACCTGATCCCAGGTGATGGATCCTACCTTGTTACGGTTAGGTTCTGCAGACCCCTTCTGTTTTTTCATAGCCTCTAAAATCAGGTTAGCGGCAGGAGGAGTTTTGATGACGAAGTCAAACGACTTGTCATTATAGATCGTAATCAATACGGGTAATAGTTGCCCGGGCTTATCCTGGGTTCTTGCATTAAACTGTTTGCAAAAATCCATGATGTTAAGACCCTTGCTACCCAACGCTGGTCCAATTGGAGGAGCTGGGTTAGCGGAGTTTCCTTTTACCTGCAGTTTTAGATATCCTGTAATTTGCTTTGCCATTGTTTTGCTTTGCTAATAATTACTCTTGTTTTTCAACCTGCATGTAATTCAATTCGACTGGAGTATTCCGGCCGAAAATCTTCACCATGACATTTAACTTTTTCTTTTCTTCGAATATTTCCTCTACGGTTCCGGTGAAGCCTGAGAATGGGCCGTCCATCACTTTTACAGATTCTCCCTTAATGAAAGGAGTACCCAGTTTTTCTTCGAAGCTGTCAATCTCATCAACTTTACCGAGAATCCTGTTCACCTCAGACTGACGTAAGGCTACAGGATCTTTGGAAGCTCCGGTTCCGTTGTTGCCGAGAAAACCAATAACACCAGGAATGTTATTCACGGTGTGATAAGCCTCCCCATTTGAAAGATCTGCGGATAGAAGTACATAACCCGGAAAGAAATTCCTTTCTCTCACGCGTTTTTTTCCACCACGCATCTCATATACTTTCTCAGATGGTATAAGCACCTGAGGGATATATTCCATTAATTTTTCGCGCTCGATTTCATTCTCCAGGTAAGACTTTACTTTCTTTTCCTGGCCGCTGATCACGCGTAACACATACCATTTTAATTCACCCATCGCTTGCTGTGATTAAAATTCACGATAAAACCACTGCAATCCCGTCTTAAACATCCAATCAATGGCACCAATCACCAACGCAAAAATGGTCGAAGCCACTAACACCAAAATGGCGCTGCCTTGCAATTCACTATAGCTGGACCATGAAACCTTGTTCTTGATTTCTTCCCAGGATTCAGCGAAATAATTTCCAATCTTTTGCATCGGTTCTATTATTTATAGTTCAGGCCGATAAATCGGCTTTCTAGCATGGGCGGAGAGTCCCGATAGTCATCGGGACGAACCCCCAACTATCTTCAAATCTTCCTCCTCAATTCTTTATATCCGGCCGATAAATCGGCCTTTCTAGCACGGGCGGAGAGTCCCGATAGTCATCGGGACGAACTCCCATCAACTATCTTCAAATCTTCCTCCTCAATTCTTTATATCCGGCCGATAAATCGGCTTTCTAGCACGGGCGGAGAGTCCCGATAGTCATCGGGACGAACTCCCATCAACTATCTTCAAATCTTCCTCCTCAATTCTTTATATCCGGCCGATAAATCGGCTTCTAGCACGGGCGGAGAGATTCGAACTCCCATCAACGGTTTTGGAGACCGCTATTCTACCATTGAACTACGCCCGTTTTTGGGATTTCGCTTCTAAATAAGCCAAAATCAACCCTTTTAATTTGTTTTTAGTACGACTTATTAGTTGGCACTCCTCTTGTCTCTCTACCCTGAATTCAAAAGGACTGCAAATGTAGAGCAAATGGCAAAGAAATCAAAAGCGTTTCCAAGAAAATTCTGATAATCGCAGCCATTGATTATCAATTAGTTACTATTAGCACCTTCTGTTAAAACTTTGGATTTTGAGCTTAAAATGGGCTTTCGGTCAAAAAACCTTACAAAAAAAATCGCTCACCTTTCGATGAGCGATTTTCATTATTTAAATCTGATTATGATTAATCTAAGATTTCAGTAACCTGACCAGATCCTACGGTACGGCCACCTTCGCGGATCGCGAAACGAAGACCTTTTTCCATAGCGATCTTATTGATCAATTGTACCTCAATAGAGATGTTATCGCCAGGCATAACCATTTCTACACCTGCAGGGAGCATAACCTCTCCTGTTACGTCAGTTGTACGGAAGTAGAACTGAGGGCGGTATTTGTTAAAGAATGGCGTGTGACGACCACCTTCTTCTTTAGAAAGTACATACACTTCAGCCTTAAACTTAGCGTGAGGAGTTACGGAACCTGGTTTACAGATAACCATACCACGCTTAATTTGTTCTTTTTCAATACCACGGAGCAGAAGACCTGTGTTATCACCAGCTTCACCTCTGTCAAGGATCTTACGGAACATTTCAACACCAGTGATTGTAGAAGTAAGGTTTTCAGCACCCATACCCAGGATTTGAACTGGATCACCAGTCTTGATCACGCCACGCTCGATACGGCCAGTAGCAACAGTACCACGGCCAGTGATTGAGAACACGTCTTCAACCGGCATCAAGAAATCCTTGTCGATCAAACGAACTGGCAGAGGAATGTGAGTATCAACAGCGTCCATCAACTCTTCAACTTTAGCAACCCACTTTGGCTCACCGTTAAGCGCACCAAGAGCAGATCCTCTGATCACGGGCATTGTATCGCCAGGGAAAGAGTAAGCTGACATCAATTCACGAACTTCCATTTCAACAAGGTCTAACAATTCAGCATCGTCAACCAAGTCAACTTTGTTCATGAAAACTACCAGAGCAGGTACACCTACCTGACGAGCAAGGAGGATGTGCTCACGAGTTTGTGGCATAGGACCATCGGTAGCAGCTACAACAAGGATAGCTCCGTCCATCTGGGCAGCACCAGTAACCATGTTTTTCACATAGTCAGCGTGACCAGGACAGTCTACGTGAGCGTAGTGACGCTTGTCAGTAGAGTACTCAACGTGTGAAGTGTTAATTGTGATACCGCGTTCTTTTTCTTCAGGAGCGTTGTCGATTGAAGAGAAGTCGCGCACAGCAGCAAGGCCTTTCTTAGAAAGTACCTGTGTGATAGCAGCAGTAAGGGTGGTTTTACCGTGGTCAACGTGACCAATAGTACCCACGTTTACGTGCGGTTTTGAACGATCAAATGTTTCTTTAGCCATATTTGAAAATCCCTAGTTAAAAAGTTTAAAGTGTATAGTTTAATTAATAGTTACTATCCAAGCGTCTCCATCTGAGATGCATCACCCTAAACATTTTAAGCCTTTCGAATAAGGGTTATTCGAATGATTCATTTGATCACTATTCTGATGTTCGCTAGGCATCAGTGACCAGGAAGTCATTTATTCAGTACAGTTCTCCCCGACATCTTCGAGGATTCGTTAGTCGTTAATTGTTAATCGTTAATCGGATTCCCATTAACTATTAACCATTAACGGTTAACTAAAAGAAGCAGAGCTGTTGAAGGGTCCCGATAATTATCGGGATGAACCTCGACCTTCCCGCACATGTGGGATGCTCTACCAATTCATTCTTTCAAAGAAGCAGAGCTGTTGAAGGGAATTGAACCCTCGACCTCTTCCTTACCAAGGAAGTGCTCTACCCCTGAGCTACAACAGCTTTTGGTTCCTTCCATTGTTGCTCACTCTCGACCTTCCTGACGGTACCGTCAGGATGCTCTACCCCTGAGCTACAACAGCAACTCAGGACTCAGGCATTGGGACTTAGGAATTTTTCCTAATGCCTAATGCCCAAGGCCTAAGATTTTGGAGCGGGAAACGAGGTTCGAACTCGCGACCTATAGCTTGGAAGGCTATCGCTCTACCAACTGAGCTACTCCCGCTTGCTCAATTGACAATAGGCAATTGACAGTAGGCAATTTTGCCTTTTGCCAATGAACTTGCCAATTGTTTTTGTGGGGGAAAGAGGATTCGAACCTCTGAAGTCATAAGACAACAGATTTACAGTCTGTCCCAGTTGGCCGCTTTGGTATTCCCCCAACTGATAAATTTTGAGCTGAACGGGGTGGCTACCACAAATCGATTTACGATTTCAGACTTACGAGGTACGATTCTAAAATCGTCAATTGTACATCGAAAATCGTACATCCGTTGGACGACCCTTTCAAACCCACTACAATTATTTCTCAAGAACGACTTAAAAGCCCTGTTTTTGGCAGGGCTTTTTAAAAGTGAGGTGCAAAATTATACGGTTTTTTGGTTTAGTCAAATGTTGTATTGGGATTTATACGATTTGAGGAATACTAGATTTTGGAGTCTATTTCTACATCCGGGTCAAGTCATTAGTCCATAGTCATTAGTCTTTAGCCTTGGGTACACAGTCCGGGGTTGCTAGCTTCGAAACTAAGGACTAAGAATTAGGTATTAAAGGATAATGATATCCTTGACCACTTCGCGGCCAAATTCCTTCTGGAATACTTCCAAAACTTTCGATTTGTGCAGTAAAAAATCATTTTTCATGGAGGGTGATTTGAATTCCACGAACAGTACTTTGTCTTTTATGTACACTTTTTTGGTGCGTTTGGCTATTGGGCCTCCAACAAGCCTTTCCCACGATGCCAGCAGAGTAGCCTCATCAAACTTGGATTCAATGCGGAAGGTGCCCAACATCTGCCGAACGGCATCGCCAATGGTTTGAAACTCATTTTTTCCCTTTCCGCTCATGACTTTTTCTTAATCGATCCCTCCTTCACTTCAAAAATATCAGACTTTACGCCTATATCCTTTAACAACGATTCGGTGCGTTCGGGTCCAGCATCGGTAATAAATAATTGACCATAATTTTCCCCTGCTACGATTTTGAGCAGGCGGCCAATGCGCTCGTCATCCAATTTATCAAAAATATCATCGAGCAGCAGAATGGGATTAAACCCCTTGTGCTTTTTGATTACCTCCACAGTAGCTAATTTCAGCGCAACCAGAAATGATTTCTGTTGCCCTTGTGAGCCCAGCCGTTTCAGCTCACCGTGTGCGAATCCAAATTCATAATCATCGCGGTGTATACCAACGGTGGTTCGTTCCAAGGTCAAATCTCTTGACAACCCTTTCTTCAGTGCTTCAAGGAAATCATTTTCAAAAAGATCGGACTTATAAGTAAGCGTTGCTTCTTCTTTCTGATCAACCAGCATATTAAAAGCCGAATTCAGCAAGGGCAAAAACTCTGTGATGAATTCTTTCCGCTTATGAAAGATCTCTTTGCCTGTGCTGACGAGTTTCTGATCGTAGGTATCAATCAAATCAGCATCCGTGTATTGACGCTCGCGAAACATACTCAGCAAACTGTTACGTTGCTTCATGCAGTGATGATACTCCATCAACACCTTCAGATAAGAGCGATCGATTTGCGCGATCATACTATCGAAAAATTTTCTGCGCGCTTCGCTGCCTTCTTTGATGAGATCGATATCGGATGGAGAAATCAGA
The DNA here is from genome assembly GCA_035764995.1 of Cyclobacteriaceae bacterium. Classification (GTDB taxonomy): domain Bacteria; phylum Bacteroidota; class Bacteroidia; order Cytophagales; family Cyclobacteriaceae; genus UBA2336. The sequence goes on from DASTYM010000183.1 coordinate 8,544, forward strand.
ACTACCGGGTACTTCCCAATGTGATCGCTAAGTTTTTCATAATCCTGACCATCTTCACGAAAAATTTTTTTATGCCCCGTTTGAATCTGGGTAGACACCTCATGTTTCACGCCATCGAAATCAAAAGTGCCAAGCAATAAAAATGAATCGGCTCCGTGGCAAATGTTATGACCATCAGAAGCGTTGAGAAAGCTTTTGGTGAACGATAAAAAGTGAATAGCATCCAATAGATTGGTCTTTCCTGAGCCGTTCAATCCCAGGAAGCAATTGACTTTGGATGGGAATTCCATCTGGGCTTCCTCATAATTCTTAAAATTGACAAGCCTGAGTTTCTCTAAACGCACAATTCGGTTCTGATTAGCTGGATTGGGGGCCGCCTGGATGACTAAAACCTCATTTTGTTTATATACAATTTGAGGGTTAATTTCGCAGTTCTAAAATCAAAAATAGGGATATGTCCACGACAACCAAAGTAAATAAGACCGACACCGCCAACCCACCTGCCGGACGGGCAGGGAAAACAGAGTTCTCAAAAGAAACCTACCTTTTCTGGTACGAGAGCATGTTGCTGATGCGCAAGTTTGAGGAGAAGGCCGGTCAGTTGTACGGACAGCAAAAAATAAAAGGGTTTTGCCACCTCTATATCGGACAGGAGGCTTGTGTGGCTGGTGCCGTTACGGCATTAACCAAAGATGACAAGTGGATTACTGCTTATCGCGATCACGCTCACCCACTTGCATTGGGTACCGACCCAAAATCTGTGATGGCAGAATTGTTCGGTAAGGAAACGGGAGTTTCAAAAGGAAAGGGTGGCTCGATGCACATGTTTGACAAAGAACATAATTTCCTTGGCGGACACGGAATCGTAGGCGGTCAAGTGCCACTTGGTGCTGGAATCGCCTTCGCGGAAAAATATAATAAGACCGGTAACCTGTGTATTTGCTACATGGGTGATGGAGCTGTTCGTCAGGGGGCTTTTCACGAAGCGTTGAACATGGCGATGTTGTGGAAACTGCCAGTGATTTTTGTAATTGAAAACAATGGCTACGCGATGGGTACTTCTGTAAAGCGTACTTCAAACGTAGTTGAGCTTTATACATTGGGCGAATCATTCGACATGCCATCAGAAGCAGTTGATGCGATGAGCGTGGAAGAAGTTCACAAAGCTGTTGCTAAAGCAGCAGAGCGTGCTAAGAAAGGTGATGGTCCAACATTGTTAGAATTCAGAACATACCGATACAAGGGTCACTCCATGTCGGACCCGGCCAAATACAGAACCAAAGAAGAGGTAGAAGAATACAAACAGCGGGACCCGGTAGAAGTAGTTAAGCGAACAATCCATGATAAAAAATTAGCAACCGATAAGGAACTCGAGGCCATTGAGGCACGGGTCAATCAACAGGTTGAGGAAAGTGTAAAATTTGCTGAGGAATCCGCGTTCCCTGATCCATCTCAGGCCTTTACGGATATTTACCAAGAGCCTGATTATCCGCTGATTCAGGGCTAGGGCTTCGACTCCCTGCCTGCCGGCAGGCACTCAGCCCTAACAGGAGGTTTGTAATATATTAGGTAATTAGTAGTTTTGCGTCCCGCTTTTTAGCGGGACTTTATATTTATTGATCATGGCAAAGAAAGACGAAAACAAGAGTGTAATTGAGAACCAGGAAGTACTACAGGAAAAGGTAATGGGTTTTGAGAACTGGCTGGAAAAGCACCCAAAAACCATCGGTGGAATTGTTTTAGTATTACTGTTGGCAGTAGCAGGGTATTTTGGATTCAATTATTATAAAGGTTCACAAGATGCCGAAGCACAGAAGGAGATGTTCCAGGCTGTATACTATTTTGAAGCCGACAGCTTGAAGCTGGCTCTTAATGGTGACGGCAATAACCTGGGATTCATTGACATCATCGATGAATACGAGTTCAGTAATGCGGCTAACCTGGCGCACTTTTACGCAGGTGTTTGCTACTTGAAACAAGGCAATTACGATGCAGCCATTTTGTATCTGCAGGATTATAGTTCAAACGACTTATTAGTTCAGCCTCGCGCCTATAGCTTGATTGGAGATGCGTATATGGAGTTGGCAAAATACGAAGATGCAGTAGAGTACTACAACAAAGCTTCTAATTACGAGCCTAATAAATTCTATACTCCAACATACTTAATGAAGGCTGCTGTGGCGTATGAGAAATTAAACCAGAATGAAAAGGCGAGAGAGGCTTACGATAAGATTATCACAGAGTTTTGGGATTCACCCGAGTATCAGAATGCAGTGAAGTTGAAAGCTCGTTTAGAAACGAATTCTTAAGATATTTTGAAGTAACTTGGAACCCCCTTGCCTCAGGCGAGGGGGTTTTTTATTGATAACAACTTTGCGTTTACTTTGCGCCTTGGCGTGAAAAATCTCACCGCAAAGACGCAGAGACGCGAAGAATAAACCAGTACAGAAAAATATGGCAGGCTCACTCAAATCCGGAAAGGCAAAAAACACCATCAATCTCTCGAATAAGAAATTTGCCATTGTCGTGGCTGAATGGAATGAGGATGTGACAGGAGCCCTTTATGAAGGTGCCGTAGCTTCGTTGCTTGCACATGGTGTGAAGAAGAAAAACATCATTCGGAAAGATGTTCCGGGAAGTTTTGAGTTGACGTTAGGTGGATTGTGGACGGCTGAAAAAAGAGAGATTTCAGCTGTGATTTGCATAGGATGCATTATTCAGGGAGATACTCCACATTTTGATTATATCTGCCAGGCGGTAGCGAACGGAATTACTGAAGTCAATATCAAAACTAAGAAGCCGGTGATTTTTGGAGTTCTTACTACGCTCAATAAGCAACAGGCATTAGAACGCGCAGGCGGAAAGTTTGGAAACAAAGGAGAAGAGGCTGCGCTCACTGCGATCCAGATGCTCAACTTTTGATTTACGATTTAGATGTACGAGGTACGATTTTGTATGTCACTGTCATCGCGGACGGCATGTGGGAGGACTAAAGCGTGATCCGCGATCTCACGCGAGTTCGTTAAACCATCGGGAAGATCGCGGGTCACCCGCAGGCCCAGCACACTTGCTGCCCGCGATGACATCGTCTATAAAGGTGTAAATCGTAAATCGTAAATCGTAAATCGTAAATCGTAAATCGTAAATCGTAAATCGTAAATCGTAAATCGTAAATCGATTTAATTTCCCGGGCCAACTAAAATAAATGCTCCCCAATAAAAAGGCTCTGGGTATTTCTCTTTTAATTTCTGTTGCGCAAATCTGAAGGACTGATACAGGTCATTCGTTTGCACGTATTGATCGTAAAAATTCTTCATCAACAATTGAGTAGCAGTGTCGTCAACCGTCCACAAACTCATGATAACAGCTTCGGCTCCAGCAACCTGGAAGGCACGTTGTAACCCATACACACCCTCTCCAGGATAAATTTTTCCTAATCCAGTTTCGCAAGCAGAAAGAACAACTAATCGTGATTCATTCAGATTTAGATTCATCGCTTCATAAGCAGTCAGAATCCCGTCATCGCTGTCTTGTAGTGGATTACTTCCTGTCTTAATAAAGTTTTCCGCTCCTGCTAAAATCAACCCTGATAGCATTAACGGATTTGGAACTTCAGAAGCAGAAATGTCGCTGTCATCGTCATCTAGAAAATATCCATGTGTGGCAATATGTAGTAGTGATGGATTATCCAATGCTTTAACGGCTGATTCAACTGCGCGTGCTTCAATTCGAACTTGTACAGAATCAAAGTGCCCAGTCAGATTTTTGGCGATCTCTTCCACTTCTACTTTCGTTCCTGGTAGAAGGGTGATTCCCTTGCCATCACGCAAGAATCGTAGCATGCCTCCGCGGAACGATCGGGTTGCTGTGTTCGAGCCTCCTCGTTGCTTCGGAAGAGCCTCAGGGTTGGCAATATTGTAATGCGGGTAACCAAATAAATATCCGCTTCCCTTATTTTTTCTTGTGCTTGTTTCTTCAATCAAGGATCGTGTAGATGTTACAACCCTTACGTCAAGTTGATCGAGGAGATATTTATTTGTGAAGGGATCTTTAATGGAGTTGACGTTGATAATGTTATAAACTCCGTCAGGAGAGAAGGTAACTTTTTTAATGTTGCTCTTCACCAATTGGTCTTGCACAAGCTCCCAATAATTTTTGTAAGTGTACAGGTCATCCAGCTTCAAACGAATTCCATTCCGGTAGTAATTTAAATAGCGCGTCTCCAATTCTTTGCCATTGGCAAAATGGATCAGTTGCGGGCCTTCCTTTGTTTCGGAGGTGAGTAATAAAAATACATAGCCTATATCATTTGAAAACTTCAACGAATCAGCATCGTAAATTCTGTATCGGATACACTCTAAGGCAGCTTCTCCTGGCTTTAGTTTTTGTTGGATAGTTTTCCAATCAACTTGTTGACGAACTGCACTCCTGGCAAATGTTTCCGATTTTTTCACTAGCAGTTTTTCAAGTTGGTTCGACTGATTCAAAAGTGAATCAATTTGGGCAGGTGATTCGTGGATGCTAAAATAGTACGTCAGCACATCCTTAGAATTTTCCCACTTTTCGTACAGCGCGATAAGCGATGTATCGCCACTGGTCATAATTGAATTCCGAACCTTTTCCGTTGCAGCAAGAATTAAACCCTTCGTGTTCAATTGGTAGTTGTAAAGTTGTCCGAGCGTTGTTGTGCTCAACGGAGCCTCGACCGCGTAAGTCGCAAAGCTTTCAAAGCTTGGCTTGATTTTCTGATAAAAGAAGTTTGATTTTTCTTCTTCGGTCAGGACGGGAAAGAAAGCGTCAATTTGTCCGAAGTAATTGTCGAATACGCTATTGTAGAGCTTTCCGGATTCAACCTTGTTCTTTTTACTCCAGTAGTATTGCGCGATTTTTTCCTGGCATTCCGCATGAGCTGGATGCGACTTCCCAACAATTTTCGCACGGAGATCAAGCGTTGTCTTCAAAGTTGGCAACGCCTTGGGAGATTTCATGTTGAGATACGTTACACCCAAAATGAACATTCCATTCGCATACTCTGGCGACTCCTTTCCAAAATGTTTCTCAAATATTTTTATTGATTGTTCCAGGAGTGCAATGGCGTCATTGTACCGGCCCATTCGCTGATAAGCCTTTGCCAGGTTGTTCAGTTTTTTAGCGTATGAGATTGAGTTGGTTTCTTTATTCTTTTTAAGAATATCTATAGACTTCTTTAATACGCGAACAGCATCCATATACCGTTCCTGATCAATATAAAGCAACCCGAGGTTAGACAAGGTTATTGAAAAATCGGGGTGGTTTACACCGATGGTTGTGCTGTCAACTTTTGCCAATGTTTTAAAAGAGGCTTCACTTGCTTTGAATTGCCCAAGCTTTTGCTGAACCATCGCCAGGTTGTTGAGTGTGGCATAATAGGTTTCGTCTGTACGCCATCCTGAATTTTTAGATTGTTCAAGAACTTGTGTTAAATAATCTTCCGCCTTATCGTATTTGCCTTGCAGCATGAGCAGGGTGGCGAAATTTGAAAGCGTAATATTGTAGATTTCAGAATCTTCTCCATCCGAGACGCTTAGCAATTCCAACGCACTTTTAAATAACCTTTCGGATTTATTATACTTTCCGCTGTAGCTGCAAACATCGGCCAGTTTGCTTAAAAGTTGACCATTTTCATTTGAAAATTCAGGCACTTCTTTTCTGAAGTCCTCCAACTCGCTTTCTGCTTCACCCACATCTCCTGCAGCGGAAAGAATATC
>DASTYM010000184.1:0-10454 GCA_035764995.1 Cyclobacteriaceae bacterium
TGTTAAATATTTTAACGAGTCGCGGTTGGCATAGCCTTCGTACTCTCCATAACCAGGTACTGTTACCTGTGTGGTTCTTTTAAAAAGCTGTTGATATGGAATGTATTTGAACTGACCTTGTTCTAAATATTTTGCGGTGGCCTGTCCGGCCATCACTACGTTACGCGGATTCCATGTAAACTTATAACGCCATGGATTTTCCTTATCGGTTTCAGGAGAGATCAAACCACCGGTGAAACTATCAAAGGAAACCATATTACCTCCCATCGATTTTATTTTATCGATCACCTGCATGGCACTCATGTGATCGATGCCAGGGTCTAGTCCGCACTCATTCAACAATAAAATATTTTTCGCGATGGCGTCTTTCTGAAACACTTCCATTTCTTTCGACACATAGCTTGCAGTGAGCAGGTGTTTGCCGGACGTAACGCAGTGTTGAGCAACCAGCGGATGCAAATGAGCCGGCAATAAGGAAATCACCACATCGGCCGATTGAATGATAGCGTGACTTGCCTCATCATTGATATCAAAAAAAACAGCCTGACCCCGTGTTGATCCGCCAATGCGTTGCCTTGCGGCTTCTTCCGACACATCGCCAACTACAATCTTCCAGGAGTGGGCAGTAGCTTGCTGAAGCAGGAAGGTGATCAGGGCGGAAGAGGAACGTCCGGCCCCAAGTACTAATATGGTTTGCATACTAATTAAGCAATCTTGCAAAGTACCCAAATGCAGGCGAAAGTAGAATTACCGCTCGAAAATTTTTAACTTACATTCCTTTACCTTTAATGATATGAAGGATACAGCTTTCTTCAAGAAACTTGACGATCTCGATACGGAATCAAAGTATCTCGTCCATAAAGCAAAAGAAGCTGCGGCACACGCGTATGCTCCATATTCAAAATTTCATGTTGGCGCAGCCATGATATTGGATGATGGCACCATTGTAACAGGTTCCAACCAGGAAAATGCCAGCTACCCACTTTGCATGTGTGCCGAACGAGTTGCCCTATACGCCATGTCATCCCTGTATGCCGGCAGGCGTATTACGAAAATGGCAATTGTAGCCAATAAAAAAGGTCACAAAGAACTTACACCCGCGGCTTCCTGTGGAGCGTGTCGTCAAGTGATGGTTGAGTTTGAGGAGCGGCAACATAAACCTTTTGAAGTTATCTTGTATGCGGCTGAGGATAAATGGATAAAAACCCCTTCTGCTGTTTCTTTACTTCCTTTCGTGTTTTCAAAAGACAACCTCGAAAGCGAACCTAAAAAATAATGTTGCCACGCTTCCTATAAATTTGCTTATTTGAGGGCATGAATTTGTTCCGTAACCGATCGCTCAAACAACAGTCCATCATACTGGCCGTTACTTTCCTGGCGGTGATCGTGCTTCAATTATTCTGGTTACACTCCCGTTTTCGCAAGATCGATTCTGTTCAGTACCAAATTGATTTTGCAAGGAGTCTGCAGCTCGGAAGCCAACGGTTATATTCAGAAATCCAGCAAGCAGAACAAGACGCTCCGTTTTCAGCGAGCATTATCTCACTGACAAGACAACAAGACCTTCAACTTCAATTGATAGAAACAGGCGGGCGTATTCCGGGATCTGAAGTTTTTTTACTTCCGCTGCAACGTCTTCCAAAAATTACCTATGACAACCTGAAAGCGCTTTGGAGTGTTCAGCGAAATCAAATTCTGGAATTCAATTCCCAATCCGGAGACTTCTCAAAGAAGATCGTACAGATACAAGCACAATCCATGTTGGTTGCAGACTGGTACGGCAAACTAATCGATGACTTGTACGATGAAACCAAAAAGTTGCATGGCTCCATTACTACAGCACTCATCATTGCTATTACGTTTGATATCATCTTCTTAATAATAATCGTTATCGCATTCAACCGGACAGTACTTCGTGTTCTCAAGCAAATCGAAGGAAACACAATACTTCATACCCACACAAAAGGATTGCAGGAAAATGAAATCGGAGAACTTGCTACTCAGGTGAACGAAGTCATTGAACAACTTCGCGATGCCACCGACTTTGTGAAGGGGATTGGCGAGGGAAAACTCGACATGGATTATAAAGCAGAGCTGGATATCAATTACGCATTCGGAAAAAATAAACTTGCTGACGAGTTGATTGCTATGCAAGGCAAATTAAAAGCCGTAAGCATTGAAGATCAAAGAAGAGCATGGGCGAATGAGGGGCTAACAAAATTTGTTGACATCCTGCGCAATGCAAATGACAACGTTCAAACCCTGGGCGATAAAATTATTTCTTCCCTGGTAAATTATACTGGAGCAAATCAGGGTGGACTTTATATTCTGAACGATGACGATGAAGACAATAAGTTTTTAGAACTCATTTCTCTTTTCGCTTTCAATATTAAGAAATTTGAGAAGCAGCGTGTCAAGTTAGGAGAAGGAATTCTGGGACAAACATTTTTAGAAAAAGATACAACCTATCTCACCAACATGCCGGAAGATTACGTTCGTATTACTTCCGGTTTGGGCGACACTGCTCCTAAATCAATTTTGATTGTTCCCCTGAAAGTGGATAAAGAGGTGTATGGCATTGTGGAGTTAGCATCGTTCGATGAGTTTGAACCGCATGAAATCAGCTTTGTAGAAAAACTGGGAGAAACCATTGCCTCCACTTTATCATCTGTAAAGGTTAATCAAAAAAATAAAAGGTTGCTGGAGCAATCGCAGCAACAAACAGAGGAGATGCGCGCACAAGAAGAGGAGATGCGTCAGAACATGGAGGAATTAACGGCCACCCAGGAGGGAATGAACAGACTGTTAAAAGAAGCTCAAGACAAGGAAACATACCTCAACAATTTGATGGACGCATCGCCCGATGCCATAGCAGCAATCGATAGGGATTACAGAGTTGTGTTAAGGAATAATAATTGGCTCTTTCAGCAATTCGTTGCGCAGGGCATTCCGTACGAAAAGGGGTACTATGTACTTGGTCTGTTTAAGAAAGAAGACTTCGAATATCATAAAAGCATTTACGACAAAGCTTTTGCCGGTGAAACGATTGCTGTTACAAAGGAATATTTTGGTCGCAAATACTCGATTTCTTACAACCCTCTCCGGTCCAGTGCGGGTGAGGTAATCGGGGTTTCCATTTTTGCTCACGATGAGTCCGAGTTAGAAGGTCTGAAGGCACGACTTTCGGATACCCAAAAACCTGGCGGTGAAGGAAGTTGGGATATAGCCGAAGAGATGGAAAAAACCTTCCGTATTCAACTCGAGGCCCTCAAAATCACGCAAGAAGAGCTTACAGGAAGGCTCCGGAAATAATCACAAATTATACATCCAAAAAGTTTTTTTAAAGGGCTTTTTTTCAACTAATTAGTACCAATTAGTTAAATTTCACTCCCGCTAAAACCTGCCTTGTGGCATGAACGGCTGGAGAGGTTCCTCAAGTATGGTTGGCTTAAATTCGGTATTTCAACACGTGTAAGATTTACACCGAAATACGCCTGCCTCGCTGCGGAAGCAAATTAATTTTGTAATCCTTTAAAAAGGATAAAGGCCCATGCAGGATATTGATATTGCCGACCTAAAGAAGATTGCAGAGCTTATCTACCAGAAGCATCGGTATGACTTCCGGAATTACGCTATGTCTTCCTTCAAAAGACGAGTACTGCGGATTATCGAGCTCAAGAAGCTGACCGTAGACACACTGCTTAAAAAGCTTAGCGAAACCCCCTCTTTTATTAATGAGTTCCTGGATGAACTGACTGTTAATGTTACAGAAATGTTTCGCGATCCGGGTTTCTGGCGGGTTATGCGGGAAGAAATTATCCCGGCTATTCTGCTCAATCACAAACAATTCAAGATATGGCATGCTGGCTGTTCCTCGGGTGAAGAAGTACTTTCGATGGCCATTTTGTTAAAAGAGATGGGCATCTGGCAGGATGTTCAACTTTTTGCCACCGATTTAGATACAAACATTTTAGAGCGCGCCAGGTCTGCCACCTACTCCATCAAGAATATGGAGTTAAATGAGAAAAATTATATCCGCTTCCAGGGCACGAGTTCGCTGAAGAATTATTACAGGGAAGAAAACGGAAACGCAGTTTTCAATAAAGACTTATTGGCTAACGTAACATTCCGCAAACATGACCTCGTGCTGGGCGAAGTGTTCAACAAGTTCGATTTAGTGTTGTGCCGGAACGTCATGATTTATTTTAATCAAACCCTCCAGAACGAAGTTTTGAAAAAATTCCATGAAGGGTTGTTTAAATACGGATACCTCGCCATCGGATCAAAAGAATCATTGATCTGGTGCGATTATGCCAACCGCTTTATAGTGGTTAACAACGAAGAAAAGGTTTATAAGAAAATAAAAGACTAAGAGACGCTGCTTTCGCCTCATGGAGAAACTCAATTTAAATAACAGCTTCAAAGCCGTTGTTATTGGCGGATCAGCAGGCAGTTTTCAGGGGATCGTAAAAATCCTCGCACAACTGCCAAAAGGTTTTCCGCTGCCCATCATCATGGCATTGCACAGGTTAAAACATGTGCGTCATGGTTTTGTGGAGGCGTTGTCTTTAAAAAGTGTGGTACCGGTAACGGAGCCTTATGATAAAGAACAGATCAAAAAAGGCGGTGTGTATTTGGCCCCTGCCAATTATCACATGTCGGTAGAGTTAGGAAACAACTTTGCGCTGTCTACCGAAGAGATGGTCAATAACTCAAGGCCTGCTATCGATATTACGCTGAGTACTTGTGCCTATGTGTACAAGGATAAATTGATTGGAATATTACTGTCTGGGGCCAATCGCGATGGCGCACTGGGAATGAAACATATTAAAGATCGCGGTGGAATTACCATTGTTCAGGATCCTGCCGAGTGTATGATCGAAACAATGCCCAAGGCAGCGATGGCTGCTACCAAGATTGACCAGGTAATGAGAGTAGACCAGATTGTAGCGTTTTTTAAAGATTTAGATAAACAATACCGATGATCAAGGATTTAAAAGATTCAGGAAAAATTAACATACTGCTTACCCTGCTTTTTGTAATTGGAATTGCAGTGTCTGCATACTTCTTATTCAGACTTCCAAACAACCTGATGATTCCTTACGGATATGAATCAGTATTTAATACCGTTTTCGCGGTTGTTGGAATTACCTTACTGATTGGTGTCATTGCACTTGTACAGGCCATGCGTTACAAAAAAGAATTGATCGTGTATCGCGATCGTGTAACGGAAACGAATCAGGGGGGTCAGGATGCTGCCGGTTCAGCGAATTCCATCAACGTTGATAACATTAAAACCGCACTCAGTTCTGCACAAAACGAAAAAGATACTCTTCAACTAGGCTTGCAATCGATCTGTAAGCAATTGGATGCCGGACAAGGTGCTATTTACCGGGTGGAGCAGGAAAATAATACAAGATTTGTTGAGCTTAAAGCCGGGTACGCTTTAAGCATAAATGAGAACACTACGGTCCGTTACAATTTTGGAGAAGGATTAATCGGGCAGGCTGCATCCAATGCTCAATTGCTTTATTTAGATGAAGTGCCAGATGGATACATTAAAATTATTTCGGGGTTAGGAAGCGCATCACCACGGTATTTAATCATTGCTCCGGTTAAAAAAGGTGAAACGGTGCTAGGCATTCTGGAGATCGCATCTTTTTCGCCCTATAGTGCTGATCAACGAAATTTTGTAGAGCAGGGAGCACAGCTTATCGCAGAGAAATTATCAACGAAGTAGAACGCAAGCAAGGTTATGTTAAAAGGAATTAAAATAAGCACAAAGATTTCGGTACTAGTCATAGTCATTTCGCTTGTGGCGGTTGGGGCAATCAGCTTTTTTACGTACGACTTCAATCTTAAAAACAATCGCGAAAAGATCACGAACAATTTGAATGTGATCACTGAAAATCGGGCTACACAGGTAAACAGCTATTTCGATAAGGTAATTTATGGAATGAAGCTTTTACAATCTGCGACCGAAATTAATAATGGAAGTGGAGACGCTTCTGCAGCACCTGCCGATGACTTTGGTGCTATGTTCGATATGGGTGCCCCGTCCGACTCAACCGCTGCACCAGCTTCTTCTTTGGAAAATTATTTAAGTGCACAGAAAGACAATCTAGGTTTTGATCAACTTTATATTACTTCTAAAACAGGTGCGATCAATGCCTCTACTGACAGCAAGCTAAAAACCGGTAAGAATTTTCTGGACCCGGATGGAACCAGTTTGGAAAGCGGTTCACGCGATCTTCACTTCAGTACTGTGTTTAAGGATTCCACTGATTATTTCCTTTATGTTTTAGGACCAATCGATAGTGGAAGACAAATACTTATCGCAAAAGTGAAGTTGAATGGACTGTACAAAAAGTCGCTTCAAAATTATACCGGACTGGGAAAGACCGGAGAGATTCTATTAGTCAAGCAAGACGCCTATACAAAAAAGGTAATGCTGGCCAGTCCGTTGCGAGGCGAAAAGAATGCCCCTATAAAACTTCACGAATCTACCGACAAAGCTGTTTCCATCTTCAGAAATGTATTTGAAGGTGTTGAAGGCTCCGGAACAGGTGCGGACTATCGCAACGTTGCAACCCTTCAAATCTGGAAAAAACTGGATCTATCAGGTTGGGCCATCATTGGCAAAATTGACCGCGAAGAAGCGGATGGTCAGGCTGACGGCTTAACACAAATATTTATTTATGCCGGGCTCTGCATAGCCGCTCTCGCTACCCTGTTTTCGATGGTATTAGCACGCCAACTCACAAGACCCTTGCACTCCATGCGCAATACCTTGGGAATGGTTGCAGATGGTATTCTTCCCGAAACCATTGAAACCACCAATAAAGATGAGTTCGGTCAGATGACCCAAAAAGTAAATGACCTGGTTCAATCATTAAAAAACAATGCTCAGTTTGCGCAGCGCATTGGTGAAGGTAAGTACGACACCCAGTTTAAGCCCGCAAGTGAAAACGATTTGCTGGGTATGTCGCTCATTAACATGCGCAATAACCTGATTGAAAATGAGCGCAGAGACAAAGAACGCAACTGGATTGTAAGGGGTGTTGCCGAGATCAGTGAAATTCTCAGGATGCATGACACCATCGACACGCTCGGTGAAGACGTTATCAAATTCATTCTGGGAAAAATTGGCGCCATTCAGGGTGCTTTCTACGTAGTGAATGACGATGCAAAAGAAAAAGTAATTGAAATGCGCGCAAGCCACGCTTACGGCCGAAAAAAATACCTGAAATCAAAATTCAAATTTGCTGAGGGATTGGTTGGTCAGGCAGCGATAGAACAAAGTACTGTGCTGCGTACAGAAATTCCTGCCGAATACGTAACGATCACTTCTGGTATTTTAGGAGAGCAGCGACCAACCTGTATTCTTGTGGTGCCCTTGATTACGAACGAAGAAGTTTTTGGTGTTCTGGAATTTGCGGGATTTAAAAAATTCGATCCTTCCCAGGTAAAGTTCGTGGAAGAACTTAGTTTGATTCTCGCCAGAACCGTTTACAACATCCGCGTTAATGAGCGCACACGTAAGCACCTGCAGGAATCTCAGGAAATGAGTGCGGAGTTAAAAGAGAAGCAGGAGGTGTTGCGTCAGAATGCAGAAGAAATGCAGGCTACACAGGAAGAGTTGACACGGACCAACTCACGCCTCGAAGAACAAATCGAAGAAGTAAACCGCACGCAAAAGAGAATGCAGCTGTTGCTGGAAAATGCTTCCGAGGTTATTACCATTTACGAAGAAGATCAAAGTATCCGTTACATCTCTCCTTCTGTAGAAACCATCTTAGGATACATCCAGAAGGAAATGATCAACACACGCGACCTCGAAAACGTACATCCCGATCATCGCGCCATTTTTAAAGGCTTGTTCGACAAGATGAATGAACATCCTGACGAGAAGGTTACCGTTCAGTTTGAATACAAAACAAAACACAGCGGCTACATCTGGATTGAGGCAACAGGAACAAACGTGATGTCTAACCCCGCTATTCATGGTTACATTCTGAACTCACGCGACATCACCGAAAGAAGAAGAGCAGAACAAGAGCAACGCATGCGCAGTAAGATGCAGGCGCTTTCTGAAAACTCTCCTGACCTGATCACCCGCTTGGAACATGAAGCAATTTCATACATCAACCCGATAATTGAAGACTTCACCGGCAAAAACCCGGCTGCATTCCTGAACAAGAATGTAAAAGAGGTTGATCTTGATAAATCAATACTTGATCATTGGTTGCGTATTGTCGAGCAGGTAAACGAGTCAAACAATACGGTTTCGACAGAGATGGATTTCCCAACCGGGACTGGCAAGCGCATTATGCAGGTGAATGCGATTCCGGAATACGATGAATCGAACAAAATTGAATCGGTACTGGTTGTTTCACACGACATCACCGAGCGAAAAGAAATCGAACTCGAGATCCAAAACAAAAACAAAAAGATTACCGAGAGTATCAACTACGCGAAGCGCATTCAAAATGCAATCCTTCCTAATAACCGTGTGATCGCAAAAGCATTACCGGAATCGTTCATCCTCTACAAACCAAAAGATGTTGTGAGTGGTGACTTCCCGTGGTACATGCAAATCAAGGATGATATTTACATTGCCGCGGTTGACTGTACCGGACACGGTGTGCCTGGTGCATTGTTATCGTTGATCGGATACTTCCTGTTAAATGATATTGTTCGAAGCCGCAAGATTACGGAGCCCGGAATCATTCTCGATTTACTCGATGAGGGTGTAACATCAACACTTCGTCAAGATGAAGATGCCACAACCAAAGATGGTATGGACATCGCGCTTTGTAAGATCAATATGCAAACCCGCGAAGTAGAGTATGCCGGTGCTCACCGTCCATTATATGTAATGAAAGGTGGTGTGCTCGATGAGATCAAGGGCAATAAATTCCCAATCGGGGGAGGTATTTTTAAGAACCAGACAAACTTTACCAATACAAAACTGAAGCTCGGAAAAGGAGACTCTATCTACTTCAGTTCCGATGGTTTCCCTGACCAGTTTGGGGGGCCTGAGGTACGCAAATTTGGGCCAAAAAAGGTACGGGAAACCATTGAGCGGGTTCAAAACTTGCCGATGAGTGAGGCGGCCGCCATTTTCGATCAGGAATGGGAAGGCTGGCGTGGAGAAACCAAGCAAATTGATGACGTTTTACTGATTGGAATCAAGTTTTAAAAAGAATAAAAACCGTGTTTTTGATGCAAAACTTAATAAATTTCGAACCCAAATATCCTACTCATGAATTATATCTATGACCTGCATCGCACCATGATGTCGCAGAATCTGATTCTGGTGTTTCAGGGTGATTTTACCCAGGAAACTACCAAGTCCATTCTCACCATGGCCGAACGAAACCTTGACTCTTCAGGTGAAGAATCAACCATCAAGCGCAAGGTGTTCAATGTGATGGTCGAATCCCTGCAAAACATTGTGAAACACAGTGACGAACTCGTGGATGGTGCAACGCATTCTCATGCAGCCATTTTTCTGATCGGAAGAGAATCGAACCGGTACTCCATCATGTCGGGCAACCCCATCCGCAAATCGAATATTCCCAGTCTTCAAAAGAAGCTCGAACAAATCAACGGATTGGATAAAGAAGGTTTGAAAGAACTATATAAAGGAATCATCAAGAATACGACCATCTCAGATAAAGGTGGCGCAGGCCTCGGCTTTGTTGACATGGCTCGTAAGTCTGGCGAGAAGCTGGAATTTTCATTCCCTGAAATGAATGCGGACTACTGTTTCTTCTGCCTGAAGGTGAACGTACCCCGCGAAAGTGAAAATTAATGTTGAACAATTTTATATCGATACATCATGGAAATATTAAATCTTGAAGGAACTGAGGATACCCCGAAAATAATTCTGGATAAGAAGAACGGGATCTTTGAAATATCTGGCCGCTCTTTGCCGGAAGACTCAGCTGAATTTTTCAGACCTGTGTTGGAATGGATTGGAGCATACTCAAAAGAGGCCAATGGCTCAACTGAATTTGTTTTTAAGCTTGAGTATTTCAATACAGCTTCCTCTAAACTTATTCTCGATGTGCTTTCTGCTCTGGAAGATATTCAGGGAATGAAAATCATGTGGTATTATCATGAAGATGATGAAGATATGGAAGAAGCAGGACAGGAGTTTTCAGAACTGGTTGAGATTCCGTTCGAGTTCAAAACGTATTAATTGAAACCGTTATCCGTTAATCGTTATTTGTTAATCGTAAAACTTCCCAATAACGGTTAACGGATAACGATTAACTTTTTATTATGAGTGAAGAAATCCTCAAAGCCCTAACTCAACTTTTTGCCATCATTACCAAACAAGACGGTGGTGTTTCTGAAAATGAACGCCAGTTTGTAATCAACTTTTTCCAGACAGAACTTGACCAGGACTCTCTGAAGGAATATGTTGATTTGTACGATGAGTTTTC
>DASTYM010000185.1:0-8049 GCA_035764995.1 Cyclobacteriaceae bacterium
GCTGATTATTTTTTATGTTTTCCAATGATTTCTCCAGTTAGTCAGGGCCTGACCTGAATCCTCTGCCGCTGAGATTGACCATCACGGCCATGTTTAGTTTTTCCATCTCGGCAATAAGCTCCTCAAGGGCTTGCGGAGAAGTCATGTTACCCTGATGGTTATGCACATCGATGAATGGAAATTTGGCGCGGGTCAATTTATGTTCCGGCACAACCAGTGTGGAAGGCGGATCATACGATTCGAAATCCATTTTCTTGTTGGATTGACCCTGTGTTTGGGTGGCAATCAATAGACCAAAGAGGGTGATACAGGTAAGCCAGGATTTGTTCATAGTATTCTTGATTCAGTTCTAATTAACTAAAATAGGTTGAGTATGAAAAAGACAATGTTACTAACGGCTATGGCTTAAAAGGGTTAATTGAGGCTCTTTTTTAGATTTCGGGTAACTGTGGGCGGGTAAATTTTCCTAACTTGGCTTACCAAAATCAACTTCAATGAAGCATCTGCAATCAGTCATTCTTGTATTCTCTTTTTTCATTTGTGTGTTCGCTGTTCAGGGGCAGGATGCCCTTGAAGCGGCAAAGAAAAAATTAGCAGCAAATGATTTTGCGGGTGCTAAAGCAGATCTCTCAAAATTTATTGCTACGAACCAAAAAAACAAAATAGCCTATAATTTGAGCGGACAGGCCCGCACAGGATTAAATGATTTCTATGGGGCAATCGGTGATTTTACATACGCCATTGAAATAGATTCAACATTTGCCGAAGCACTTAACTACAGAGGTGAAGCCAAGTTTGCATTAGGTGATAACGAGGGTGCCATTCTTGATTTCGACAAAGCTGTTAAGTTCAATCCAAAATTTACAGATGCATATACCAATCGGGGATTGGCGAAATATAATATAGAAGATTTTCAAAGCGCCTATTTTGATTTTTCAAAAGCAATCGAATTAGGCCCGGTAGATGCCGATAAATATTTTAACAGAGGTGTTGTAAAATCAGAGCTCGGAGAATTTGTTAGCGCTGTTGATGATTATTCAAAAGCTATTGAACTGGATAAAACAGATGCGAGTTTGTACAACTACCGTGGCGTTGCATTTTATAACCTCAGTGACTTTGATAAAGCAATTGCCGATTATAATGAAGCCATCAAACTTGACCCGAAAGATCCATTGAAATTCGAAAATCGTGCACTGGCCAGGAGTGCTAAATCAGATTTTAAGGGATCATTGGAAGATTATAACAAAGCGATAGAACTTAATCCTGAAGAATCTGAGACGTACAACCTGAGAGGTGTGGTAAAGTATAATCTGGATGATCAGGATGGAGCTATTGCGGATTACACCAAAGCAATTGAACTTGATGACACGAACCCGGTTTACTATGACAATCGTGCACTCAGTCGTACAGAAAAAGAAGATTATGCCGGTGCGATCGAAGATTATTCATCATCCATTGAATTGTACCCGAACGATCCGGAGACCTTTTATCAGCGTGGCCTTGTGAAAGTCGCCATGAATAATAAGTATGATGCCTGCCTTGATTTTAAAACTGCCGAAGAACTTGGCTCCACCGAAGCCAAGGCTGCCATCAAAAAGAACTGTAAATAGTAACGGCTTTTAGTGAACGCGTATTTCCTTCCCATCTATAACGAATTGGAACGTCAGCGGATTGACATGCTGAATCATGTAAAAGATTTACCCGCTGAAAAACTCAATTTTGCTCCTCCCGGAAAGTGGTCGATTAATCAAATTCTCACGCATCTCCTGGTGGCCGAGCAGCTTTCCATGGTATACATGAAAAAGAAATCGTTGGGGATTGATCAATTAGGAAATTCCGGTCTGATAGCGGCAATAAGAATTGGTTTGTTGAAAATATCGCAACGAATTCCAGCCATTAAGTTTAAAGCCCCAAAGGTAGTCCTTGACCATACACCTGAAGCGCTCTCGCTGCTTGAATTAACTGAGAAATGGGAAGCACACCGTCAGAAACTCCGGATCTTTTTGGAAGGCATCGAAGAAAAGAATAAAAAGAAATTAATTTATAAACATATTATAGCCGGAAGGTTGGATGCAAAACAAGCCATGGTGTTTTTCCGTGAGCATTCAAATCACCACTGGCCACAGATCAAACGCCTCTTACATCAGGATTAACAGGATTTATAGATTTTCGAAACTTGCTTGACCCTTAACGATTATCTTTCAATTAAATAAAAAAATCGATATGCGTAAAATTCTACCCCTACTGGTATTACTACTCTGTGTAAACTTTGCCTTTGCGCAAAAACTTTTAAGTCCGAAAGAATTTTTAGGATATGAACTGGGTGACCGGTTTACACGACACCATCGTGTGATGGATTATTACAAACACGTGGCCGATGTAATGCCGAATGTTGATTTGGTTCAGTACGGAGAAACGTATGAACACCGCCCCCTGGTATATGCAGTAGTTGCATCTGCAGAAAACTTTCAAAACCTGGAACAGGTTCGTAAAGACAATTTAAAGAGAGCAGGCGTAGAATCAGGATCGCCCACCACAAAAGTGGCAATCGTTTGGTTGAGTTATAATGTGCACGGTAATGAGGCGAACTCACTGGAGGCATCAATGAAGACACTGCATGAGTTGGCTGACCCGACAAATACAAAATCACAAGAGATGTTAAAGAACACGGTGGTTATCCTGGATCCTTGTATTAATCCTGATGGCCGTGATCGCTATGCGAATTTTTATAACCAGTATGGAAATTTTCCTCCGAATCCTGATGCTGACTCAAAAGAGCATCGCGAGCCATGGCCGGGCGGTCGAGCCAACCACTATTTGTTTGACTTAAATCGTGATTGGGCATGGCAAACGCAAATCGAAACTCAGCAGCGGATTAAAGTATACAATCAGTGGTTGCCGCATGTGCACGTTGATTTCCATGAGCAGGGATCCAATAATCCCTACTATTTCGCCCCTGCTGTTGAACCGTACCATGAAGTTATTACACCATGGCAACGCGAGTTTCAAACCATGATTGGTAAAAACAACGCAAAGTATTTTGATGCACAAGGCTGGTTGTACTTCACCAAAGAAGTTTTCGATTTGTATTATCCAAGTTATGGCGACACATATCCAACCTACAGTGGTGCCATTGGTATGACCTATGAACAAGGCGGTGGTGGAAGAGGTGGGCTCACCGTTACAACAACCGAAGGTGATCCTCTTACGCTGAAAGATCGTCTCACGCACCACTTTACCACCGGTATTTCAACAGTGGAAATAACGGCTAAGAATGCGACTAAGGTGGTTGATGAATTTGAAAAGTATTTTAAAGATAACATCAACAATCCATCCGCTCCTTATAAAACTTATGTGATCAAGAGTGAAAATAATTCTGACAAGATAAAGCAACTTGCTGGCTGGCTGAATAGTCACGCTATCAAGTATGGCCACGCATCTGCAGGTAAAGCTTCCAGCGGTTTTGATTACAGTACACAAACTGTTCAGAATTTTAACCTCACAACCGATGATTTGATTGTCAGCATTTATCAACCCAAGTCACGATTTATTACAACGCTATTCGAACCACAATCAAAACTTCCCGATTCAGCTACGTATGACATTACAGCCTGGAACCTCATGTATGCTTACGGTCTGAAAGGTTATGCGTTGAAAGAGCGTGTCAATGTTGGTAAAGAGTACACACCAAAACCGGCAGATAACACTAGTGTTGCCTCAAAACCGTATGCCTATATTTTCCGCTATCAAAGCTTGCGCGATGTGGAATTCCTGGCAGCGGTGTTGAAAAAGGGAATCAGGGCTCGCGCTGCTGTGAAGGCTTTTAAGATTTCAAACGAAAATTTTGAGCCGGGGACACTCATCATTACGCAACGTAACAATGAAAGCGTTGCGGATTTTGATAATGTAATTCAAACACTGGCGAAACAAATGGATCGGAAAATTTATACATCCACCACTGGTTTTGTAGATGCCGGTAAAGATTTCGGATCAGGCTATGTGAATTTCCTGAAAGCTCCGAAAGTGGCGGTGTTGATTGGAGAACAAACCTCATCTTTATCTGCCGGTGAAATCTGGTATTTCTTCGAACAACAATTGAAATACCCGATCACACAAATTGGAACAGAGTATTTCAAATCTGTTGACCTGAAAAAGTTTGATGTGCTTATTGTGCCTGAAGGCAATTACCGTTTGTTTGATGAGGCTACCCTGGGTCAGGTGAATACCTGGGTTTCAGGTGGCGGCCGATTGATTTTGATTGCGAATGCGCTCACATCTTTTGCTGACCAGAAGGGTTTTGCGTTGAAGCAATATGCTACCGAAGATGCCAAGAAAGATGCGGAGAAGAAAGAGAAAGAATTGAAAGAAAAAGAAGGATTGCTTCGCTATGAAGAAGCCGAACGTAAGGCGATTTCTGATTACATGCCAGGCGCTATTTATAAAGCAACTCTTGATAAGTCGCATCCGCTTGCATTTGGCTTAGGTGACTCGTATTACGCACTGCGCGAAAATGGGTTACGCTACGGATTTATGGAAGATGCATGGAATGTAGCTGTGATCAAAGGAAAAGCGAAGCCTGTTCAGGGTTTTGCAGGATTCAAAGCAAACAAGAAGCTGGATAACTCACTGGTGTTTGGCGTAGAAGACAAAGGCCGTGGAAACATCGTTTACTTTGTAGACAACCCGATGTTCAGATGTTTCTGGGAGAATGGCAAGATGGTGTTTGCGAATGCGGTGTTTGTAGTGGGAGGGCAGTAACCTTGATTCTGGATGCTAGATTCTGGATGCTGGCATTTTACCAGTATCCAGAATCCAGCATCCAGTTATATCGCTGCTAATGCAGCATCATAATTCGGCTCATCCCCGATTTTAGGAACCAGCTCTGTGTGTTTTACCTTTCCTTGCTTGTCAATTACAACAATGGCCCTCGCTAACAATCCTGCAAATGGGCCATCGGAAAATTCAACTCCGTAATTTTTTGAAAAGCCCTGATTGCGGAAATCACTCGCTAGCTTCACGCGATCAATTCCTTCAGCGCCACAAAATCTTCTCAATGCAAAAGGCAAATCTTTCGATACGCAAAGTACGATAGTGTCTGAAAGTGCAGCAGCTTTTTTATTGAATGTCCGTACCGAGGTGGCGCAAGTACTGGTATCTACGCTGGGGAAAATATTGAGTACGATTGTGTTTCCTGCAAATTGTTTTGATGTAATATCCTTCATGTCGCTGCCAGTGAGTACGAACTCAGCGGCTGTTGAGCCAACTGCAGGTAATTCCCCGTTGGTATTTGCGACTGCTTCTCCAAATAATGTTTGTGCCATAATATAAATTCAAATTTTAGTTAGTGTCTGTACTGAATCTAGGCCGATGGATCCCACGTGGTCATTTTTCGATAAGGTTTGTTGGTTTCACCAAGTGCCGCAGCAGCATTTCCCTCATCAGCCAAATCAATTGTTGGTACATCCTGTCTGGCTAATGGCGTAATTGTCTTGTTAGTGAGATCAATCATCGTAAGGTATGATCTCTTCTTTTCGGTATCGAGTTGTTTGTTTTGTTGTGGATAGATGTATTCGTCATCACCGGTCCATACTTCTACATTTACGATTTCTTCAGTGAGCAAGGTTGTATCCTGAACAACTGGTTGCGGAGATGAACCGAAGAACAATCGACTTCCATCTTTTGAAAAGAGCGGAGTGTAATGTTCACTTACAATCCAGTTGGTTGGGAAAGCCTGAGCATGTTCTGCGTCCAGAAGGCTGGCGGCAGGTTCACCTTTTTTCCAGTAGTATAATGAGAAATGACGAATCTGAGCTTTGGTCGTATCGCTATCAACGAGGAAGGCGGTTTGAGATCCATCCTCACTCACGGCCAGACCTTTCATTTTGTATTTACTTTTTCCTTCGTACAGCGACTGTAGTTTTTCTGTTTGTAAATCATACCAGTATACACCTGCTTTCATGGTAGAATCATTGCCGGTGGAGGCAAACAATAACCCCTGTCCGAATTTGGCAAATGTGTATTCCTTCACATATCCAAAGCTTATTGAGCGGTTATCGCTCAGTTTGCGAAGTACGAGTGTGTAACCGTTGTCTTCAGAGTTCTTTTTTATTTTCTTTGACTTAGCAGGTGCTGCTTTTTTTGTGGAATCTGTTTTTCCTGCCTTATCCGCAGGTTTTGCTTTTTCTTCTTTTTTCGCTTCCAGTTGATAAGCAACCCATCCGCCTGACTTCTCAGGAATGCTGTACGATTTTACTTCTGGTATTCTTTCGGTTTTCCGCGTAGCAAATGAATAAATACCCAAAGAATCTTTTGGAAGGTCTTCTTTCTTCTTTTTCTGTCTGCGTAAATCTTTCACCAGCTTTTGTTGCGGCTTGATTTTAAAGATGGCCAGCTGGCTATCCCAGGTCAGGTCAATTTCTGCAGCCCGTTTAACTGAATCCTGCGTGTTGGTTTTCAGGTTATAGAAAATAACTTTGCCGTCACCGTCCTGTGGATTTACTGTAAACGCAGCAGCACTCCCATCATTGGTGATGCTTCGGAACGTAATTTCCTTCCACGAATCATACACGGTGTGCGTGAGTGGTTTTTTCTGGACCGGAGTTGAAGCTTGTTTTTTTTGTGAGTAACCGCTTAAAAAAAGCAACACACAGAAAAATGCCAGGGAGATTTTCATAGAAAAAAGGTTAGGTGGGAATTTAAGGAATCAATTCAATACTTCATTGATTTTTCTGACGACCCCGTCCATTTCATGTGCCAACGCTTTGATGCGAAGGATACCCTGCGAATCATAGGTGACTGGATCAGATTCCATCAATGCTGCCAGTCCCAGAATTCGGCTGAGCGGTGCGCGCAGGAGATGTGCGTTGATGTAGGCGTATTCTGAAAGCTCCTTGTTTTTTAACTCGATTCCTTTGGTGTGTTCAACGATCATGCTTTCCAGATTTTCATTGATGGCTTTGATCTCTTCCCGTTGCTTTTCAAGTTCCTCATTTTGACTCATGAGTTTTACAGCAACTCGTTGAAGCTGGTCATTACGCATCGCGATTTGATTCCGGTAAAACAGGTATTTATCCTTCAAGTAAATGGTGAAAAGCGTTATAACGATCGCGATGACGAAAAAGTCAACCGGTTTTGACTCAAGATTCAGATGATCGGTTTTAAAAGAGCCTAACACAGATGGAAAATAAAGCATGATGATCAGAGCAATAACATGCAGGCCCAGCGAAATCCATTTTGGCCAGCCATTCGTGGTGGCAATGATAAAACCGAAATAAGCGCATAAAATAAATGGTACGATTCCGTTAATCCCGCCATTGAAGTACCAGAAATAGATGAATGCTGGCAGCACCAGAATGTGCAGGAGTAAAGCCACCAGATTGATAGACTTCTCCAGCCTGACCAACAATAATAAAAGCATTAAAAAGATTGCCAGAATAATATTGATCAGTACCAGCATGATGGGTGCGCTGGTGATGGCGTCAAATGCGCTTTGATACAGCTGATACACAATCGTGAGTATGAGCAAATATTGAAGCAGCGATTTTTCTATCGGATTTTTCATCTCGTTTTTCTAATTGCGCCTCTGTTCAGTTTAGTATCCGACTGAAGTGTTTGGTTAATGCCAGATATAACTTGCGTAAGCTCTGCATGCGATACCCTGAGTAGTGTGTGCAACTGAGTTTCACCTTTGAATTTGTGAACAGCAATAGACAGGTTGGTCAACGGTCCATGGAGAGTCTCGGTGTTATGGAGGATAAATTCCTCAATGGCCTCATTTTTATCTTCAATTGCCTTCGCGCGCAAGGAAACCTCTGCCATCAGATGTTTCTGAGCTTTTTTTAATTCCTTTGATTGTGCAATCAATTCATGGTTCAGGATTTTTGACTCCCTTACCTTACTTCGAACTTCCTGAATCTTGCTCTCCAACTTTTCTATTTCAGAAACCGTCACAAGCTTCAGGTAAAAAGCAAAAAAAGCAATTGATACTACGGAAAAGACAAACTCTATACTTGATTCTGCAACATGAATAAGAACAGCGTTATACAATGG
>DASTYM010000186.1:0-17600 GCA_035764995.1 Cyclobacteriaceae bacterium
CTATAAAAACCTGAAAGGAACTGCGTTTGTGCTTTATAATTTTTATAATCCCGATTACAAAAGTCCGTACGGAGATCGATTAAATGCGAGAATCGGATTTGAGTATACGATCAAGAGGAAAGCCAAGAAGCCGTCTAACAAGGAAAAATAACCGGTTATTTTTCGAAAGGGTAGGTTGAGGGTGTTGGAATAATGCGATAATGGGCCCTTCAATTCATGTAGCGTCTAATCTCATCATTTTCATAATGGTAGAACAGCCTCGACCATCTTGGGCAATCGCCCCTATACTCATAAGTTGAGCAGTATATATAAGCAGTATATATAAAAAGCCTTTAATAGCGGTTTTTTAAAAAGTAGAGGAAAAAGTGAAGCTAAAAACAGCTATTGCCAAAGGCATCCCTTCGGGAGAAATCGTTAACTTTGGAGAACGAATATTTAGAGAATATGGATATACAAGCGGAGAAATTACAGTTGATTGAATGGTTAGCCAGACTTAATAATACGGCTACACTCAAACGGTTTATCACTTTAAAAAAGGAACAGGAAAAAGACTGGTGGGATCAACTCAGCGCAGAAGAGAAATCACAAATTGAAGAAGGGTTAGCCCAGGCAGATCGTGGGGAAGTGGTGCCCCATAAAGAAGTAATGGCTAAGTACAAGAAATGGCGTTAGCATTAGTCTGGACTAAACGAGCAATCCAGGGATATGATAAAATTGTCCATTACCTCGAAGAACATTGGACGGATAAGGAAGTCCGGAATTTTATTCATGAGAGTGAGGAATTTTTTACGTTGCTAAGCGAATACCCGGAAGTACTTCAAAAGACAAGCAGATACAACAATGTTTATCGCGGCCCGATGAATAAGCTTACAGTCATAACATACCGAGTGAAACCACGCAAAAAGCAAATTGAATTAATCAATATCCGTGCGGCCAGACAGAGACCTTTGAAGTGAAAATACATCCTCCCTTCAGCACGTTTTACTGATCATGCTTTTTGCTCCCACACACTCAAGTCTTACGTGGGCAGCAAATCAAGCGAAGTTTGGATCATGTACATTCTCGATTCGGTTGAATGCCAGGATCGGATTTGAGTATACAATCAAGAAGAAAGTCGGGAAACCGTCAAACAACGAAAAATAACCGACCCGAAGGCTGGTTACTTTTCGAAAGTTGGGTTGGGGGTATTTAGAAAGCGGCAATAACAGGTCCTGTAAATCCTTTCGTGTTAACCTTGCTTTTCTTCACGATTGTTGCGCGGCCACCCATTGTCACCATCACAGCCAGGTAAATATTTTCATTTCCCATGTTAGCATAAAATTTGGTGACGTTGTCTTGTGTTAACTGGTAAAAATGAATGACGTGCAAAGCACCTTCTTTCTTTTCCTGTGCTTTAGCCAAAGCGGCTAAACTTTTTTGAACTGATTCTGGGGACTGATTCAAATCAATTTGCTTACCGATTAACAGTAATTCACCACGTTGATTGAAATAAGCAAGTGAAATAGCGTTGGCCTGGGCAAATCGTGCGAGCGAAACATCTGCAGTAATTTTCTCCCAACGAACATTGGAAGCATCCGAAAACTTACGGGTAAAACCTGCGCTTTGCTCTTTTGTTTGAGCACAAAGCGATGTTGCGCACAAGGCAACAAGGACTCCGGTAATAATGATGATCTTTTTCATAAGGGGTTTTTTTATTGGTTCGGAGTTAGTGTTGCTGCCGAATGGAGGTAACCTCAAAAGAAATATTATAAGATTGGGTGACCTTTTGATTGCATGGTAGACGGAGAAGACTTTAGTTTGCTGTAAGTCGTCAGTCACAGGACTGCAACTGAAGACTTTTGTTGAGATTAAAAAAATTACAATACTGCAGCCCGACTTTTAGGAACTCCTTTATTGGTTGTGTTCATAGGCAGTGAAATAATAAACTCACTCCCTTTGGCAGGCTCGCTTTTCAATTCAATTTTGCCGTGTAGTTTATCCACGAGGGTTTTAACGATGGCAAGCCCCAATCCGTTGGAGCTTTCACCTGCTGTTGGGCGTGCGCTCAACTTTCTGAATTTTTGAAATAAGAATTTGTTGTCCTCTTCTGAAAACCCTTGTCCATGATCCTTTACTGAAAACCAAAAGTGGTCATGTTGAACTTCGGCCCTGAGTGTAATTTCCGTTCCGGCATTCGAAAATTTGATAGCGTTGGAGAGTAAGTTGTCAAGAATTCGATTCAGATAATTTTCGTTAGAAAATACTTCAATGACTTCGGTAATGATCGTGAGGCTGATTTGTTTGGCTCGGGCTGCCTGTCCGGCTAAATTCACTCTGGTTTCCAATAATTCTTTCAGATTAATCCTTGACATCGTTGGTGAATCGTTTACCTGCTCGAGTGAATTTACATCAAGAAGATCGGTTATCATATCCAACGCTGACAGGGTAGAACCTTTCATGAGACTCAGGTATTGCAATTGTTCTGCCCGATTTTCTTTTTCATTCTCCAGAAGGCTGGTCAGCCCGGAAATACGATTGAGCGGTGCTTTCAAATCATGAACTACAATATTCATCAATGTGTCCTTTTCGTTATTGAGCACATGTAATAATTCATTTCGCTCTACCAGCTGTTTGTTAATCAGTTTTGTTTTTCTGCTGAATCTCCATTGGATATATCCAAGGCAAAGAACAAACAAACTGATCGCGCCAAATAAAATCCATTGAAATTTTTGTTTTTGCGCCACAGCCAGGTTTTGTGATTTTAAGATCTCATTTTCCTTCTCACGCTGCAAAATAGTTGCCTCAAACTTCAGGTTCTCCTCAAGATTCGAAATGTCGAGATTCTTCAACGTATCATTGATTAAGAGATATTGATTTTGATTGAACAGAGCTTCAGGCCGGTTGTTCATCTTTTCATGAACTTTCCATAATTCAAAGTAAACATCCATGCGGGTTGTTAAATCGCTCACTTTCAAAGCGTTCTTCAATGCCTCATCTAATAATTGTTTTGCAACTCCGTAAGATTTCTTTGCTTCCTCGATCTGAGCCTTAATCAGCAAGGCTTGTGAAAGAATCCTGATGCTTTTTTTCTTGCGAATAACCTGGAGACTTACGTCCACGATAGAGTCCGCCTCCTGGATTTGATTTTTGGATAATAAATTTTTGGCGATATATATCCACGTCTCAGCAAGTTGAATTTCGTCATTTATATTCCGCCCTACTGAATCAGCTTTATTCAAATATTTTTGCGATTCATCAACCCGCGCACAATCGGCATACATTCGTCCAACCATATAATAGGCGCTGTGAATGTTACGCTGGTTTTTCTGTTTGAGCCGAATGGTCAGACCCTTCAGAAAGTAATCTCCTGCCCGACTGTAGTTTCGTTGAGCTTGATAAAGATTGCCAAAACTTTGGTAGCCATACGCAAGTCCCGCTGAATCACCAATTATTTCAAAAATTTTAATGGCCTCGGTGAAGTGTTCAAAAGCCTTTGAGAGCCTGCCTCTCTGTTGTGAAATGCGACCCAAATTATTATTGGTATAAGCAATTTGGGCAGAGTCTTTTTGCTGCAGCGCTAATTCAAGTGCGTCCGAATAAAAAATGTACGCTTTTGGAATATCTCCTGCATAATTTGTAGCAATCCCGATAATGTTAAGAGAACGAGCTAAACCAGCATTTATTTGAATAGATTTGCCATACGTAAAAGCATTTTGAGCGTAATAAATGCAGCTATCGGGGTACGCAAACCTGTATTCCCAGGCGAGGTCGTTTAGTAAATTAAATCTCAGGTCACCAGTTGCCCCTTTTACCTGCTGTTTGAGCAAACGAATGTTCTCCTCATTTTGAGCGAACCCCAAAAAGGTATAAAAAGCGAACCCTATAAAAAAGATTAACCGTAGGTACTTCAACTGGTAGTCAGATTTTAATAACCCAAGTAGCCTACGAACTAGTGCGAGGTACTTTGATTAGCTAAATATACTATAATATATACGGGGAGTAATGTTTATACGGTAACAGCTTTGAAAGTAACCATTTAAGTCGCCAATCACATTGTTGTAATTGGCGACTTGAGGGTTGTAAACTATTAGGAGGATTTGATTTTGTCTTTTAATTCTTTGCGGATCAGCGCATAGCCGATGTTGTTGAAATTGTAATCGACCAACTCTGAGTAAAGCTTTGAAGCTTTATCTGGTTGGCCGCCTTTTTCGTAGGCGAGTGCTAATCTGTATTTGCTATAAGGTGCATTAGGATCAGATTGCTCTTGAAGCGCAATTGCTTCTCCAAACTTTCCTTGCCTGAAACTGATGTAACTCATAGCTCCATAATATCCCCAAAGTTTGTTGGCATTTTTTACAGGCTCTAAAGTCGCCTTGATTGCTTCAGCCTTGGTCGTAGCTGCGGCATAGTCGCCTTTCAAGGCTGCTGCATATGCTTCCCAGGTTAAGATGGTTGCTTGCTGTTGAAGTTTCGCTTCTTCTGAACCTATTTCCTCACCAATTTTTATGGAAACGGGTTTCATCAAGCCAATGTAACGGTTTACTTCTTTAACATCTTCCTGCTGGAAGGCAATCATTGCGCAATTGGTTAAGAACGAACTTCTGGCATCATTTACCTGGCTAGGTTTTAAACCTAACGCATTTATCGATTTGGCTTTTTCTTCCAACCACGACCGGGCCGTTTTGAAATCACCAGCATACAGATACGTAAACGCTTCAAAATTTGTCGGAGCAATTTTGTTGTCGGGATTAAGTTCAGATGCTTTACGATAGTCGCTTCGTGCCTCATCATAAGAACCCAGGTAGGAGTTAACATGGCCTCGCTTCAAATAGGTGAGCGCGTCATTCGGATCTTTTTCCAATGCTGTTTGGTAGGAGGCACGCGCCTTTTCAAGGTCGTTTTGTGCACGGTAAGAATCTCCTAAGTAAACATGTGAACCGGAAAAGTCAGGCTTGAGTGCTACAACTTTCGTAAAGTTTTCCTCTGCTTTCTTGAAATCCTTAGGTTCAAGATTCAGGTAAGAGATGCCTAAGCTAAAATACCCGCCTACCCAGTTTGGATCCAGCTCAATTGCTTTTTGATATTGCTCCCGTGATTTGGTGTGATCACTTATATCAGCGTACGCATCTCCTAAAACAACCAATGCACGGGCACTGGTAGGATAAGAAGTAACGAGTTGTTGTGATTGCTTGAGGCGTTCTTCTGTATTATTGTTCAGATAAGTGGTGTAAATATCAATCAATATTCGTTCGCTTTCATTTTCGTTTGACTTTTTTGTGGCCGACATCAGATCAGACCGGAAATGCTCGTTCGATGGACTTGTTCCTGACCGGAAAATATATGCACTGGCAAAATTAGAATCGAGTTCGATGGCTTTTGAAAAATGTACTCTTGCCTGCTGCGAATTCCCAACATCCAAAAATTCCATTCCTTTTTTGAAAGCAGCAACTGCTTCAGGAGAAGAATTAACGGGCAACTCTGTTGGTTCAACCTTTGCTTCTACTTTCGTTTCACTCTGCTTGCAACCTGCCCATCCAAACAACACAGCAGCAATGAAAAGACTTATAAAGGGATTTATAAATATTGACCCATGATTTTTCATAAATAGTGATGTTTAATAAAAATTGAACAGAGATGTATTGAACGGATTTTGGAATTCGCCTAAGGAGAGTGAATATGGATTAAATCATCCATGTTGATAGGTTTAATGACGACTTAGAAATTCGTCAAGCACCTCCTTACGCTTGAGCTGAAGCAGCGCCACCGCTAAAGCTACAATGGCACGCGGTTCAGCATAGGCGCACACGTTACTCGTTCCGGATATCGAAAATGAGGGGAAAAGAACCGGAACTACTATATGGCTTGGCTCAGTGAATATAACAATTTATGGTCAGAATTCCTCTGAATTTTTCAACCCCTCTGTGATAAACAGTCTTAGCATCTTATTGCGTCTTTGCGCCTTTTGCGAGAGATCCTCTTCACGCTAAGGCGCAAAGACGCAAAGAAATACGCAAAGGGCTGGTGGCCTTGAAGAGGTTAATTCAGAATGGGCGATTTTGAGATTTTTTGATCAAGATAATTCCAAACAAGGCTGCTGGCACCTAAAATCGGTGCTGCCTGATTTTGCAAGCCTGAAGGAAGCACTTTTACCTTTCCCCGGAACACAGGCATCAAATTAGCTTCCATGTGTTTAATGGTTGGTTTGAAAATCAGATCACCTGCCAATGACAAACCTCCGAATAGGAAAATCGCCTCAGGGTCTGTGTGTACAACTGTCTCGGCAAGTTTAATCCCCAGAATGCGACCGGTATATTCAAAAGCTTCGCGGGCAACAACATCGCCACGCATGGCAGCTTCGGTAATCATTTTGGTGCTGAGATTGTCGAAACTGATTCCACGCAATTCACTGGGCTCTAAATGATCGGCAAGAAGCTTATAAACCGAACGCTTGATTCCTGTTGCTGAAACGTATGTCTCGAGGCAACCGCGTTTGCCACAATTGCAGTATCGTCCGGCATAGTTCACGGTAGTATGACCGATCTCTCCGGCAATACCGTGTTTGCCATTAACCAATTGTCCGTTGCTCACAATGCCACTGCCTAAACCTGTACCGAGCGTGATCACAATGAAATCCTTCATCGATTTCGCTGAGCCGTACACCATCTCACCAACAGCAGCTGCATTGGCATCATTGGTTACAAGGGAAGGAACATCAAATTCACTCGTTAATAATTCAGCTAACGGAATAATGCCTTTCCATTTTAGGTTAGTAGCGTGTTCGATCGTGCCTTTATAATAATTACCGTTGGCTGATCCAACGCCAATACCGATTAACTTATAATTATCCCCCAGGTTATTGAGGGCATTGTGTAGTTCCTGTGAGATTCGATTGAAGTAGTCATTGAACTCATCAAACTGTTGCGTGGGAACGCTGTCCTGGATGAGTACATTTCCGGGACGGTCTACTATTCCGAATTTTGTGTTCGTTCCGCCAATGTCAATGCCTACTGTAATCTCTTTCATTTTAAATGAATATTAGATTGACAAAATCTTCGCAATTCTCAGTGCCTCTGCATCAATTTCGTGACGTTGAGTCATGATCGTGTTGAAAGAATTGTATACCATTTTATTGTCTTTGATTCCGACCATCACATCGTTCTGGCCATTTAGTAATCCTTCGATAGCAGCAACGCCCATCTTACTCGCCAGCACTCTGTCGAAATAAGTTGGTGAGCCTCCGCGTTGTAGATGCCCGAGAATCGTCACTTTAATATCGAAGTAGGAGGAACGTTCTTCAACTTTTTTCGCGAGCTCATTCACACCACCGATTTTTGATCCTTCTGCAACAACAATCAAGTTTGATTTTTTGCTGGTCTCTTCACCAGCGCCCAACGTTTTGTATAAATCGTCAAACGTCATGCCTTCTTCCGGAATAATGATGGCTGCTGCACCTCCTGCGATTCCGCTATTGATGGCAATGTATCCAGAGTTGCGTCCCATCACCTCTACAAAGAAGAGCCGGTTGTGTGAGAGTGCAGTATCACGAATGCGGTCGATGGCTTCCACGGCTGTGTTGGTAGCAGTATCATATCCAATCGTGTAATCTGTTCCGGCAATATCATTGTCGATGGTTCCCGGAATACAAACGGATGGTACCTGGTACTCCTCATAAAACTTATGCAATCCGGTAAACGTTCCATCACCACCAATTGCAATCAGTCCATCAATACCTTCTTTCTTTAAGGTTTCGAATGCTTGCTTTCTGCCAGCAGGAGTTTTGAAAGCTTCACTTCGGGCCGACTTCAAAATGGTACCACCGCGCTGCAGAATATTGCCCACAGAACGCGCACCGAGCTTTACGATATCGCCATCAATCATGCCTTCGTAGCCACGCATGATGCCGTAGATTTCTTTTTTATAGTAGCTACCCGCACGCACAACAGCCCGGATAGCGGCATTCATTCCCGGGGCATCGCCACCTGATGTGAATACCCCAATTTTTTGAATAGGACGCTTCATTTAATGGTTAAGGACACCAAAAATAAGGGTTAAGGGGCACTTTACAAGACCTCGATAATCAGTTCGATTTCAAACGTTTGAAATAATTAATTAGGCCGTTTGTTGACGAGTCGTGCGTGGTTACAATTTGGTTGTCTGCTAATTCGGGCAAAATTTTGTTTGCCAGAACCTTCCCCAGTTCAACACCCCACTGATCAAAACTGAAGACATTCCAGATTACGCCTTGAACAAAAATCTTGTGTTCATAAAGTGCGATTAAGCTTCCTAATGTGTGTGGAGTAAGTTGCTTGAAGAGGATGTTATTGCTTGGCCTGTTGCCTTCGAACACTCTGAAGGGTGCATGAAATTCAATGGCATCTTTTTCCATTCCTTTTTTGCTTAATTCTTCGGTTACTTCTTCGAGCGTTTTTCCTTTCATCAACGCTTCAGCTTGTGCAAAGTAGTTGGAGAGTAATTTTTGGTGATGATCACTTACCGGATTATGGCTGACTGCAGGTGCAATAAAATCACACGGGATCATTTTCGTTCCCTGATGAATAAGTTGATAGAAGGCATGTTGTCCGTTGGTACCAGGTTCGCCCCAAATGATTGGTCCGGTTTGGTACGTTACCGGATTTCCTTCACGATCGATCGACTTTCCATTACTCTCCATGTTTCCTTGTTGGAAGTAAGCAGCAAAGCGATGCAAATATTGATCGTATGGAAGAATTGCTTCAGAGGCAGCACCAAAGAAATTGTTGTACCAGATCCCCAACAACGCGAGTAGGACAGGAGCGTTTTTTTCGAACGGCTCATTTCTGAAATGATTGTCCATCGCGTGTGCGCCTTCCAGCAACTTCACAAAATTTTCGAATCCTATGGTGCACGCAATCGACAATCCGATCGAAGACCAGAGTGAATATCTTCCGCCAACCCAATCCCAGAAGATAAACATGTTTTCGGGTGCAATGCCAAATTCGGTTACTGCTTTTTGATTGGTTGAAACAGCCACAAAGTGTTTCGCAACGTCACCAGAATTCTGAGTTTTATCTAAAAACCATTGACGAGCAGTCACAGCATTCGTCATCGTCTCTTGTGTAGTGAATGTTTTTGACGCAATGATGAACAACGTTGTTTCCGGGTCCAGTTTTTTCACTGTCTCAGCGATGTGTGTGCCATCAACGTTAGAAACAAAATGCGGGGTAATGCTTTTCCAATAGGGGCGAAGTGCTTCTGTAACCATGTACGGTCCCAGGTCAGATCCACCAATGCCAATGTTAACGATGTCGGTTATTGCCTTACCGGAATATCCCTTCCATTCACCCTTTATGAGCCGATCGGAGAAGCTTTTCATTTGATCCAGCACCTTGTTGATGTCAGGCATTACATCGTTGCCATCTACAACTACCGGTGTGTTCGATCGATTCCGCAATGCGGTATGCAGGACAGCGCGATCTTCTGTTTTGTTGATGCGTTGTCCGCGAAACATAGCTTCAATGGCTGATTTCAACTCGACTTCATGTGCGAGGTCAAGTAATGCTTGAAGTGTAGCTTCGGTGATAATGTTTTTCGAGTAATCAATCAGAATATCTTCAAACAGGAGACTGAATTTTTGAAAACGATCAGGATCTTCCTGGAACAGTTCACGCATGTGCGTGGCTTGCACGCTGAGAAAATGAACTTCTAGTTTTTGCCAGGCTTGGGTCTCAGTTGGATTGATGGTTTGAAGCATATTTTAAAAATTATAAGGGCTCAAAAATAAGTAACCACAACTAATTTGTATAAATGGACAGGTTATTCGTAAGTTTGCGCTCCGTTTTTTAAAGCGTTGATCGTTCAACGTGATT
This sequence comes from Cyclobacteriaceae bacterium, assembly GCA_035764995.1. GTDB lineage: Bacteria > Bacteroidota > Bacteroidia > Cytophagales > Cyclobacteriaceae > UBA2336. The sequence continues at coordinate 9,825 of DASTYM010000186.1, forward strand.
CCATGGCGCGGTAGCTCAGGTGGTTAGAGCGTTGGATTCATAACCCAAAGGTCGGGGGTTCAACTCCCCCCCGCGCTACAAATTTAAAAGCCCCCAACTATGTGAGGGCTTTTTTTATGCATTTCGTCTACGTCTTTACAGCCCTTCATTTAAGAAGCCTTATGTGGGATATACATCAGATCTCGAAGCAAGACTGAATTCTCATAACGTTCTTGCAACAAAGGGCTTCACGGTTAAGTATTGGCCTTGGATTCTTGTTTATTCGGAGAAATTTGATTCTAAGAAAGATGCACTCAAGCTCGAAAGAGAATTAAAATCGGGAAGAGGAAGAGAATTTATTTGGAAAATAATTGAACAGCAGGGGTTATAGTTGGATTCATATCCGCCAGCTGGCGGACGGGGTTCAACTCCCCCCCGCGCTACAAAAGGCCCTGAATTTCAGGGCTTTTTTCATTTTGCCTTCCCATAAAAATCACTAATTTAAAACCTGATATGAGTGTGATGGCCAAAAAGAAGTTGTTCACTGCAGATTATGAGATACATGCATCTATCAAGATGTTGTATCCATACATTCAAACTGCAGGTGGCCTCGCTGAATGGTTTGCCGATGATGTGAACATCAACAATCAAAAGAAGACTTTCATTTTTTTGTGGGACAACGAAGAACACGCTGCCCGCTTAACTGCACACCGCACCAATCACTTCGCACGTTTCGAATTTTTGCCTGAGAATGAAGAAGATGAGAAAGATCCTTCCTACTTTGAACTCCGCCTCGAATTCAATGAACTCACTCAATCCGTATTCCTCAAAGTAACTGACTACTCAGACTTTGATGATATGGGGGAACTCCAGGATTTGTGGGATGGTTTAGTTGAGGTACTCCGTAAAACTGTTGGAGGGTAAACGGTAATCAGTGATCGGTAATCGGTAATCAGTAATAGGTGTGACCATGTCCTAGTTGCTACGTCATTCTTAACTGATAACCGATAACAGACCACCGATTACCGATTACCAACTACCCATTTCCATATTGGCGTAATTTTTGACTATTTCGAGCATTAATTCCAATGAAGAAACTCGATAAACTCATCCTTTCATCCTTTATAGGGCCGTTTATACTCACTTTCCTGGTGGTTGTCTTCATTCTGCTTACCCAACACATGCTCAAGTATTTCGATGACATCATTGGAAAAGGGTTGGGCATCGATGTAATCGGACAGCTCCTCTTTTACTTCGCTATTTTCATGACGCCCATCGCTATGCCATTGGCAGTGTTGTTGTCGTCTTTGATTGCTTTTGGAAACCTGGGTGAACACTTTGAACTGACTGCTGTAAAAAGCGCAGGTATATCACTGGTCCGCGCCTTGTTGCCCATCTTTATTTTCGTACTTGGACTGACTGTGGTTGCGTTTTATGTGAACAACAACCTTGTGCCAAACGCTGCACTCGAAGCGTACAGCCTGCTCTACGATATCAAACAAAAGAAACCTGCACTCGATTTGCGTGAAGGCACCTTCTACGATGGCATCCCCGACATGAGTATTAAGGTGAGCAAGAAATATCCTGATGGCGTAACCATCAAAGACATTATCATCTATGATCACCGCAAGCATGATGGAAATAAGGACGTTACGAAAGCTGACTCCGGTAAAATGTATACCATCCTGAACGAGCGGTACCTGAAGCTTGAGTTGTACAATGGTTATAAGTATACCGAAGGAACAAGCTCCAATGAAGAGCTGGCCGGAAATGCAAAACGCCCGAGAAGCGAAACTCTCAGCAGAACCAAGTTTGGAAAAACGCAGGTCGTGTTTGACTTATCATCCTTTGCCTTGGAGAGAACCGATAAAAAGTGGTTTCAGGGAAACCGGATTATGCGAAACCTGAGCCAGTTGCAGACCGATATGGATTCCATTGACCGCGATGTCATGCAAACGAAACTAACATTCTACACAGAATCCAAAAATTACTTTTCGTATCACGGTGTAGAAGATTCACTCATCTATCCCAGAGAGATTCTTCAGTTTAAAGTTAAGCGCGATTCGCTTCAGGTAATTGCAGATCGTGCAGCCGATACAACGATTGTTAACGCACCTGAGTCTGCCGCGCCTGGAGTCACTGATTTTCAATCGATGCCACGGACGGTAAGTGCAGTGAGTCCGAAAAAAAAGATAACAGTGGTCCTTGACTCTGTGAAGTTGCGTGCTATCGACAGTGTACTTGCCCTTGCTGCCAACAGAACCAACTACGATGATGCTGCAGGTAAAGCACGAACTGCAAAAAGTCAACTTGAGAATAATTCCGTAACCCTTGATCAGTATGACAAGGACCGCACAATCTTTCTGATTCAATGGCACAAAATCCTGGCGAGTTCACTTGCGTGTATCGCCATGTTTCTGATTGGTGCCCCGTTAGGTGCAATTATTAAAAAGGGTGGGTTAGGAGTGCCCTTCCTGGTATCGATCCTCTTCTTTATTGTCTATTACTTATTAACCATGACAGGCGAAAAATGGGCTAAACAGGACATCATTACCGTACCGGTAGGGGTTTGGGCTGGTGATGTGATATTGTTTGTTATAGGTCTTCTATTCCTGCGTCAGGCCCGTTTGGATGCCCGGTTCTTTGAAGCCGATTTCTATATGGTTCTATGGGATAAAGCCAAGAAGTCGGCCCTGTTGAAGAAAATCCTTCCAGCACCTGCACCTTAAGTAATTTCAGCGTCAATTTGGAAAATTGAGCGGTTTTCACCTATCTTTGCCGCCTGAAATAAAGCTGACAAACAATTTTTTGAGATGCAATTAACCGTACAAACTAAAAAAGAGCTGTTCAAGAAACACGGTTCTAAGAAATCTGAGAAGGATACTGGATCACCAGAATCACAGATTGCGCTGTTTACGACTCGGATCAACCATTTGACCGAACACCTGAAAGACAACAAAAAGGATTTTGGAACACAAACAGGTTTATTAAACCTGGTAGGTAAGCGTAAGAGATTGCTGAACTACCTTCAGAACACCGATATCGCAAGATACAGAGCGATCCTCGCTGAGTTGGATCTAAGAAAGTAAAACGAACTTCTTTATATAGGGAACCTGCACTAGGTTCCCTTTTTGCATTTATATAAACATGGTTTGCCCTTCGTTTTGGGCACCATACAACATCATTTTTTATGTCATTAAATATCATAACAAAAAGCTGCAAGCTGCCGGATGGCCGCGAAATCACCATTGAAACCGGAAAATTAGCCCGTCAGTCTGACGGATCTGTCGTATTACGCATGGGCGACACCATGATACTCGCTTCTGTAGTATCTGCCCAGGAAGGAAAAGAGGGTGCAGACTTCCTGCCACTGTCTGTAGACTATCAAGAGAAATTTGCTTCAACAGGTAAAGTCCCTGGTGGATTCTTAAAACGCGAAAGCAAACTCTCTGACTATGAAATTTTGATCAGCCGTTTGGTTGACCGCGCATTGCGCCCATTATTCCCAAGTGATTATCACGCTGAAACACAGGTGATGTTATACCTGATTTCCGGAGATCAGAATGCATTACCAGACGCACTTGCTGCATTTGCTGCTTCCGCTGCGCTTTCAGTTTCTGATATTCCTTTCGGAGGACCAATTTCTGAAGTTCGCGTTGCGCGCATCGATGGAAAATTCGTGATCAATCCAACCATGGAGCAAAAACTCCGTGCTGATATCGACCTGATCGTTGCCGCTTCTATCGAAAACATTTTGATGGTTGAAGGTGAGATGAAGGAAGTGAGTGAAGACGACATGCTCGAAGCATTGAAAGTTGCTCACGAAGCAATCAAGACCCAGTGCGAAGTTCAGATTGAATTAACAAAAGCGGTAGGTAAAACTGAGAAGAGAACCTACAGCCACGAAGTACATGACGAGAACTTGAAGGAAGAGCTTTGGAAACTGATGTACGACAAGGCTTACGAAACAGCTGGTCTTTTAACTCCTAATAAGGCTAAGCGTTCAGAGGCATTTGCTAAGATCGTGAACGATTACATCGAGGCTTTGCCTGAGGACACTACTATCAACAAGGACCTTGTAAAGCACTACTACCATGACATCCAGAAGAAAGCTGCGCGTGATTTAGTTCTTAATAAAGCTGTTCGCTTGGATGGTCGTAAAACAAACGAAATCAGGCAGATATGGAGTGAAGTGAACTATCTTCCTTCACCTCACGGATCGGCTATTTTCACCCGTGGTGAGACGCAATCACTGACTACCGTTACGCTTGGAACCAAGCTTGACGAGCAGATGATTGACGGTGCTATGATCGAAGGATCTAGCAAGTTTATCCTGCATTATAATTTCCCTGGGTTCTCAACCGGTGAAGTAAAACCTAACCGCGGACCAGGTAGGAGAGAAGTTGGTCACGGTAACCTCGCGTTCCGTGCATTGAAGCAAGTGCTTCCTGCTGATGAAAAGAACCCATACACCATTCGTGTTGTATCTGATATTCTTGAATCAAATGGTTCGTCTTCAATGGCAACTGTTTGTGCTGGTTCATTAGCATTAATGGATGCCGGTGTTCCTGTTAAAGGACCTGTATCTGGTATTGCGATGGGTATGATCTCCGATAGCAAAACCGGTAAGTATGCAATCCTGTCTGACATCCTTGGTGATGAAGATCACTTGGGTGACATGGACTTTAAAGTTACCGGTACCGAGCACGGTATTACTGCTTGTCAGATGGACTTAAAAGTAGACGGACTTACTTACGAAGTATTAAAAGAAGCATTGCTTCAGGCGAAAGAAGGAAGACTTCACATCTTAAATGAGATGAAGAAGACTCTTTCTGCTCCTCGTCCTGATTTGAAACCTCAAACTCCTCGTGCTGAAACTGTGATCATTGAGAAAGAAATGATCGGTGCGGTAATCGGCCCAGGCGGAAAGGTTGTTCAGGATATCCAGAACACTACAGGAGCTACAGTGGTGATCGAAGAAGTGAACGGCAAAGGAATTATCAACGTGTTCGCGAACAATAAAGAAGTAATGGAAGCGGCTTTAAGACGCATCCGCGCAATCGTTGCAGTTCCGGAAGTTGGACAGGTTTATGATGGTAAAGTGAAATCAATTATGCCATTTGGTGCATTTGTTGAATTCATGCCTGGTAAGGATGGTTTGCTCCACATTTCTGAGATTAAGTGGGAGCGCCTCGAAAACATGGACGGTGTACTTGAAGTAGGAGAAGAGATCAAGGTGAAATTGGTTGAGATCGATAAGAAAACGGGTAAATTCCGTCTTTCTCGTAAGGTTTTGATTCCCAGACCACCAAAAGAGGAAACTGCTCCGAGCCAATAATCAAGCCAATAATCGTTTAGGGTGAGGGATTGACAGGAACTGCCGAAGGCATTATCTTGTTGCAAAAACGAAGAGCCCTGAATGAGACAGCTTAAGATTAGTAAGCAAATTACCAACCGCGAGAGCCAGTCTCTCGACAAGTACCTGCAGGAAATTGGTAAGGTTGATTTACTAACACCTGACGAAGAAGTAGAGTTAGCCAAGCGTATCAAAGAGGGCGATCAAATCGCGTTAGAGAAGCTTACAAAAGCCAACCTGCGTTTCGTTGTTTCGGTTGCCAAGCAATACCAAAACCAAGGCTTGTCGCTGGGGGATCTTATTAACGAAGGAAATCTAGGACTCATTAAAGCCGCGCAACGTTTCGATGAAACACGCGGCTTTAAATTTATATCGTATGCTGTATGGTGGATTCGTCAATCCATTCTTCAGGCTTTGGCAGAACAATCTCGTATTGTTCGCTTGCCGCTGAATAGAGTAGGATCACTCAACAAGATTTCAAAAACATTTTCCGAGCTCGAGCAGAAATACGAACGCGAACCTTCTCCGGAAGAATTAGCAGAAGTATTAGACGTAACAACCGCTGAAGTTGTTGACACTATGAAGATTTCCGGTCGCCATGTTTCGATGGATGCACCGTTTGTTCAGGGTGAAGAGAACAGTTTGTTGGATGTACTCGAGAACGACAGCGAAGAAACCCCTGACTCAGGTCTGATGAACGACTCGCTCCGCAAAGAAGTGCAGCGGGCACTGTCTACTTTGACCCAACGGGAGGCTGACGTGATCACCCTGTATTTCGGTTTGAACGGGGAACACGCCATGACCCTGGAGGAGATCGGGGAGAAGTTTAACCTGACCCGTGAACGGGTGCGTCAGATTAAGGAAAAAGCCATCAGAAGGTTGAGGCATACCTCCAGAAGTAAGGCATTAAAACCTTACTTGGGTTAATAAATATTTAAAACAATAAAATTTCAAAGGGTCTCTCAAACTTTTGCGAGACCCTTTGTGTTAACTGAACAGTATGAGTGAAAAAGCAAAAGTGTTAATTATTGGCTCCGGCCCGGCCGGATACACCGCGGCAATCTATGCCGCAAGGGCAGGTCTGAAACCTATCCTCTATACCGGTGGCCAACCCGGTGGACAGCTTACAACCACCAACGATGTCGAGAATTTCCCCGGTTATCCCGATGGGATCAACGGCCCTCAAATGATGGTCGATTTACAGAAGCAAGCCGAGCATTTTGGAACAAAAATCAGCTACGGTTTAGTGACCTCTGTCGACTTCTCAAGCTGGCCCTTGAAAGTTACCATCGATGAAAAAGACGAAGTGATTGCCGAGTCAGTGATCATCGCGACTGGTGCAACTGCGAAATATCTGGGCTTACCATCCGAAGAAAAATATGCCAACAAAGGCGTGAGTGCTTGTGCAGTTTGTGATGGATATTTCTATCGCGGAAAAGAAGTTGCTGTTGTTGGTGCTGGTGACTCAGCAGCAGAAGAATCAACATACCTTTCTAAACTTTGCTCGAAGGTTCACCTGATCGTAAGACGCGATGAAATGCGCGCCTCCAAGATCATGCAGAACCGTGTGAAGAATACTCCGAATATCGAGATACACTGGAACACCGAAACGGATGAGGTACTCGGTGACGATTCAGGTGTAACAGGCGTGCGCGTTGTAAACAGCAAAACAGGAGAAAAGAAAGTAATTCCTATCCAGGGCTTCTTCCTCGCCATCGGCCACAAACCCAACACCGATATTTTTGCCGACTACATCGAAATGGATGAAACCGGATACATCAAAGTCCAACCCGGTACAACCAAAACAAACGTTGAAGGCGTCTTTGCTGTAGGAGATGCAGCAGATAAAATGTACCGTCAGGCAATCACCGCAGCGGGAACGGGATGTATGGGAGCGTTGGATGCGGAGAAGTTTTTAGCAGCGAAGGAAGCTGAACCGGTTGTTGGGTAATCGGTAATCAGTAATCGGTAATCAGTAGTACAGTTTCAGTAATCAAAGAACCGGTTTTACCGAATACCGATCACCGACCACTGATTACCGACCCCCAGGAATAATTAAAAGCGAACTAAAAAGAATGAAACTCGACCTACTAATCCTCGCTGCTCATCCAGACGATGCCGAACTCGGCTGCGGAGGTACTATTGCCAAACATGTTAAAATGGGCCATAAAGTGGGTGTGGTTGATTTCACCCGCGGTGAGCTTGGTACACGTGGAACAATCGAAACCCGTTCCCATGAAGCTGCAGATGCGTCTAAAATCCTTGGTTTATCAGTTCGTGAGAATCTCGGTTTACCCGATGGCTTCTTCAAAAACGATAAGGAACACCAATTAGCCGTGATCCAGGCTATCAGAAGGTATCAACCCGAAATAGTGCTCACCAATGCCATTTACGACCGCCACAGCGACCACGGGCGGGCAGCCAATCTTGGTTATGACTCA
>DASTYM010000187.1:0-10176 GCA_035764995.1 Cyclobacteriaceae bacterium
CAGTGCAGGTAATCATGCCCAGGGGGTTGCATGGTCGTGCAAAGCACTTAATATTAAGGGTGTTATCTACATGCCAGCGATCACGCCCAAGCAGAAAATCAACCAGGTTAAAATGTTTGGCGACAAGCACGTTGAAGTGGTATTGGTTGGCGATACGTTTGACGAATGTCAGGCGCACGCCTTGGAATATTGCGCTGAAAAGAATTCCATTTTTATTCCTCCATTCGATCACATCAAAATCATTGAAGGACAAGGCACAGTAGCCAAAGAAATCTTTGACGAGCAGCCTGATGTTGACTTCATTTTTATTCCCATTGGCGGAGGAGGGTTGTGCGCAGGTGTTGGGCAATATGCTCAAACCTATTCCCCTCATACAAAAATTGTCGGGGTAGAGCCTTCAGGGGCGCCATCTATGCAGGCAGCACTTCAGGCAGGAAAGCCGGTTGTGCTTGACAAAATTCAACGATTTGTTGACGGTGCTTCCGTAAAAAAGGTGGGCGACATCACTTTCCCTTTATGCCAATCTGCATTAAATGATTTGCTGCTCGTGCCTGAGGGAAAAGTTAGCACCACCATTCTTCAGTTGTACAACGAAGATGCTATTGTTGCGGAGCCGGCTGGCGCGTTGTCAATTGCCGCACTAGATCAATATGCAGATCAGATAAGAGGCAAAAAAGTAGTGTGCATTCTCAGTGGCGGCAACAACGACATTGACCGCATGCAGGAAATAAAAGAGCGATCACTTTTGTATGAAGGTTTGAAACATTATTTCATTGTGCGATTTGCTCAGCGACCCGGAGCGTTGAAAGAATTTGTGAATTACATCCTGGGCCCAACCGATGACATCGTGCGTTTTGAATTTATTCAGAAGCACAACAAAGAAACAGGCCCCGCACTCATCGGAATTGAAGTGAAATCACGGAACGATTTTGGTTCGCTCACCAACAGGATGGATGAATACAAACTCAATTACACATTGGTGAATCAAAACGAAAACTTATTTGAATATCTCGTTTAGAAAAATAAGGCAGGAAATTTAGAATTTAAAGCATGAACTGATTATCTTGAACAATCGTGAAAAAGCAACATACCATATTCCCTGAAGCCTTCTGCGCTTGCGTTGCTTTTCTTCCATTGATGAATACCATTATTGTCATCACCACAATTACGGGGTAACCCGTCAATACTACCATATTATCCCGCTGCGCGCATACTGTTTCCAGGAAGCAGTTTTGTCCGTCATTTTTTTTAAACAAAAAATATTCCCATGAAAATTTTAAAATTCGGTGGCTCATCGGTAGCCACTCCTGAACGAATAAGGTCGGTAATTGAGATTGTTAAACCCTATCTGAAAGAAGAGATTGCTTTGGTCTTCTCTGCCTTTGGCGGAATAACTGATCAACTTATTCAACTCAGCAAACTTGCCGTTGAAGGTAATCAGGAATATAAAAAAGTGCTGGAGCAAGTTGAAAAACGGCATCTTGATGCTGTTCGCGAACTAATTGGGGTTTCCTCGCAAAGCAGAATTCTTGCACAGGTAAAAATTCAAATCAACGAACTGGAAGATGTGCTTCACGGCACCTACCTGGTTAAAGAAAGAACCCCCCGCACAATTGATTACATCATGAGCTTTGGTGAACGGCTTTCGGCTTATATCATTGCCGAGGCATTCAAGGACCATGGCTTGCCTTTTGAATTCCTGGATGCGCGCAATGTAATACGGACTGATAGTCAATTTGGAAACGCTAAAGTTGATTTTGAAGTCACCAACAAACTGATTCACGATCACTTTCAGCATCATGCTGACGTGCAGGTCATCACCGGCTTTATTGCAACCTCCGAAAGCGGAGAAACAACTACACTCGGCCGCAGCGGTTCAGATTACACAGCTGCGATATTTTCAGGTGCATTAAAAGCTTCTGCATTGGAAATCTGGACAGATGTTGATGGCATCATGACGGCTGACCCACGCCTTGTTAAAAAATCATTTACTGTTCCGCAACTGAGCTATGAAGAAGCGATGGAACTTTCTCATTTCGGTGCCAAAGTAATTTTTCCGGCTACCATGCAGCCAGCGATGATTCATCGCATTCCGATTTGGGTAAAAAATACGTTTAACCCAACCGCAACCGGAACGCAAATTCATGCTTCATCCATGAACGGAAAATTAATCAAGGGCATTTCATCCATGAACAGTATCAGTTTGCTTAATGTGCAGGGCAGCGGATTATTGGGTGTTGTGGGTATGTCGATGCGATTGTTTTCAACATTAGCGCATGAGAAGGTGAACGTTATTCTGATCAGTCAGGCTTCGTCTGAGCACTCGATTTGTATCGCCATTGAAAGTGAGACAGCCTCACGAGCGAAGTCAGCAATCGAAAAAGAGTTCAGGCACGAACTGCGCGATGAACTCATTGACGAAATCAAAATCGAAAAAGATCTTTCCATCGTGGCTGTTGTGGGTGATGGCATGAAGCATCATCCGGGCACGAGCGGACGAATGTTTGGTGCATTCGGCAAAAACGGGGTAAATGTTGTGGCCATTGCTCAGGGATCCTCTGAGCGAAATATTTCAGCTGTGATCCGGCAGGTTGATGTCTCAAAAGCATTGAATGCCTTACATGATGTCTTTTTCCTTTCTGATAAGAAAACGCTGAATCTCTTCCTGATTGGTACTGGCTTGATCGGAAATACACTGGTGAATCAGGTTAACGAACAGTTTCAAAGGCTCTCTGATCAAAACAAACTGGAAGTGAAATTGATTGGTGTAGCCAATAGCAAAAAAATGCTTTTCGATGAGGACGGACTTTCTCTTAATTCGTGCATTACAAATATGAAGGAATCAGGTGAAGTGATGAACATCGAGAAATATTTTCAACGCATGACCTCACTCAATTTGCCAAGCAGCGTGTTTGTTGATTGCACCAACAGTGCTGTAATTCCATCGTGGTATGAGCACATATTAGCTGCAAACATTTCTATCGTTACGCCTAATAAAAAAGCCAACTCCGGTACCTTTGAGAATTATCAAAAACTAAAGTCGCTGGCCCAGCGAAGAGGCATCCGGTTTTTGTATGAAACAAACGTGGGTGCCGGTTTGCCGGTGATCAATACCTTAAATGATCTTCTTTTAAGTGGAGACAAAGTCATTCGCATTGAAGCCGTGCTGAGCGGAACCTTGAACTTTATTTTCAGTTCCTTCACGAAAGGAAAAAATTTCAGTGAAATTGTAGAGGAAGCAAAGGAAAAAGGATTCACGGAACCCGATCCGCGCGATGATTTAAGTGGCATGGATGTAGCGCGTAAAATTTTAATTCTGGCACGGGAAGCAGGTGTACCCCTTGAATTTTCTGATATCGCTGTGGAGAATCTTGTTCCAGAAAATTGCAGACCAGGACCAAGTGTTGACTCGTTTTTAAATAAACTGAAGGAACATAATGCACACTTTGAAAAAGTTCGGGCAGCGGCCGAAGTTCAAGGCCAAAAACTTCGTTACCAGGCAATATTTGAAAATAAAAAGGCTTATGTGAAATTGGGCACGGTAAACAGCGATCATCCCTTTTATTCTTTGTCGGGGAGCGATAACATGATTCTACTCACGACCGAACGTTACCACGAAAGGCCGATGGTCATTCGAGGGCCTGGTGCAGGTGCGGAAGTAACTGCCGCTGGGGTTTTCGCTGATATTATTAGAATAGGAAATTATTCAAATTGAAACATGAATAGTGTCAACGTCTTTGCTCCTGCCTCTATCGGCAATGTATCGTGCGGATTTGATGTGCTTGGATTGGCCGTTCACGAACCGGGCGATGAAGTTATGCTGACTCTTAACGACTCAGGCAACGTTCAGATTAAATCGATTGAAGGGGGTGATGGGAGGCTTCCATACGAGCCCGACAAGAATACTGCCAGCGTTGCTGTTGTTGCATTTCTAAAAGCAATCGGGAGTAGTCAGGGAGTCGACATCACGCTGTACAAAAATTTACCGTTGGGCAGCGGCATGGGATCAAGTGCAGCCAGCGCGGTTGCGGCAGTGGTTGCCATCAATCACCTTTTGGGCGAACCCTTGAAACGCGAACAACTTCTTCCGTTTGTGATGGAAGCTGAACGCATGGCGTGTGGCTCTGCCCACCCCGACAATGCCGCCCCAAGTTTATTGGGCGGTTTAATTTTGGTACGAAATGTTGATCCATTAGACATCGTTCGGGTGCCCACTCCGAAGGAACTTATGTGCGTGATGGTCCATCCACAGATTGAAGTGCGAACAAAAGACGCACGCCAGGTTTTGAAATCATCCATCTCATTGAAAGATGGGATTACCCAATGGGCCAACACTGCGGCACTCGTAGCAGGAATGATGAAAGATGATTATGAACTCATTGGCCGATCGTTGGTGGATGTTGTGGCTGAGCCAGTTCGCTCTGTTTTGATTCCGGGATTTGATCACATTAAAAAAGCAGCGATGGAAAACGGTGCTTTGGGTTGCGGTATCTCAGGCTCCGGCCCAACCGTTTTTTGTCTTTGCAGGGGAAAGGAGAATGCACAACGGGCAGCGCATACGATTCATGAAAAGTTTAATTCCATGAATCTCCGGAATGAAAGCTTTGTATCCGGTGTAAACAATCTGGGTGCACGAATTCTGTCATCATGATGTACTACAGCACAAACAATCCAGCTTACAAAGTCAATCTTCAGGAAGCCGTGATTAAAAGTCTGGCTCCCGATAACGGCTTATTCATGCCCGAGAAAATTCCAGTCCTGCCTCCGGCTTTCTTCTCATCGCTGGATGAAATGACATTTGCTGAAATTGCATTCGAAGTTGCACACGCTTTTACAGGAAACGATCTCCCGACAGGAAGACTAAAGAAAATCATTGAACATACGATTACCTTTGATGCTCCGCTGGTTGAAATAGAAAAAAATATTTATGCACTCGAACTATTTCACGGCCCTACCCTGGCATTCAAAGATTTTGGCGCCCGCTTCATGTCACAGGTGTTGGAATATTTTGCTGAACAAATAAACCGCGAGGTCATCATTTTAGTAGCAACCTCGGGAGATACCGGTAGCGCGGTGGCCAATGGGTTTCTGGGAGTGCCCGGAACAAAAGTAATTGTGCTATATCCATCCGGGCAGGTGAGCGAGATGCAGGAGAAGCAATTCACAACATTAGGGCAAAATATTACTGCAATTGAAGTGGATGGCACATTTGACGATTGTCAGCGATTGGTGAAGCAAGCTTTTCTGGATGAGGAGGTAAACAAAAAATTTCTTCTTACATCTGCTAACTCTATCAATCTTGCGCGACTCATCCCTCAATCATTCTACTATTTCTATGCATGGTCGAGATTAGCGAAAAGGTCAGGTGTCGTTTTCTCCGTTCCGAGCGGAAACTTTGGAAATCTCACTGCGGGCCTCCTGGCTAAAAAGATGGGTCTTCCCATCCTTCAATTTATTGCAGCCACTAATATCAATGACATCGTTCCGAATTACTTAAGTAACGGAATATTTTCTCCGAAACCTTCAAAAGCAACCATCAGCAACGCGATGGATGTGGGCAACCCAAACAACTTTGCCAGAATTCTGGATCTATTTAATCACGATCACAAGGCAATACAAAACGAAATATGGGGATGTTCTTTTACGGATGATGAAACCAGGGTTGCCATGAAAGAAGTGTTCAGAGAATCGAAATACATTTTAGATCCTCATGGGGCAGTCGGTTATCTCGGGCTAAAAAAATTCCTGTCTCAAAATCCAAAAAGCGCAGGTGTGTTTTTTGAGACTGCTCATCCCGCAAAGTTTATCGAAACAGTTGAGGCAACACTGCAAACAAAAATTACAATACCTCAAACATTACAACAATTTCTTCACGGCAAGAAGATATCAATCCGCTCATCAGCAGAATTTAGCTCAATCAAATATCACATCACAAAAATTGCCCAGTCAGCATAAGAAATTTGCGCACTACCAAACACTTGTCAGTATGAAGTTTTTGCAACTTTTTATTTGCAGTTGATATAACTTCCATCATATTGTAGACTTAATGTTGGTCATGATTATTTAAAGTAAATAAACCGGAATAAGCCGCCTCGCCCTGTACAAGTGCGGGGCGGTTTCGTTTTGGAAGACGCTGAACGAACTAACACTTGTTAAGTTATAATGAACAAACCGAAAACATTATTTGAAAAAATCTGGGATGCACACGTGGTGAAAAGAGCTGACGGTTACCCGGATGCCTTATTTATCGACCGCCATTTTATTCATGAAGTAACGAGTCCACAGGCCTTTGATGGACTTCGTAAGCGTGGTATAAAAGTCTTTAACACAAAACGCACTACAGCCACAGCCGATCACAACGTTCCCACAAAAGATCAGCACCTGCCAATCAAAGAAGCGCTCTCCCGCCACCAGGTTGAAACACTGAAGAAAAATTGCACTGAGTTTGGAGTTGATCTCTACGATTTAGGTCATCCTTATCAGGGTATTGTACACATTATTGGTCCTGAGTTGGGATTAACATTGCCCGGCATGACCATTGTTTGTGGCGATAGCCATACCTCCACACACGGAGCGTTCGGAAATATTTCTTTTGGAATCGGGACCAGCGAAGTAGAGCAGGTGTTAGCAACGCAATGTGTGCTGCAGTACAAACCAAAAACCATGCGTATTGAAGTCAATGGTACGCTGGGCAAAGGCGTGGTCGCAAAAGACATTATCCTGTATATCATTTCAAAAATTTCTGCCAGTGGTGCCACCGGATATTTTGTTGAGTATGCAGGAAGTGCAATCACCAGCTTATCGATGGAAGCACGCATGACCATCTGCAACATGAGCATAGAGATGGGTGCGCGTGGTGGACTGATTGCTCCTGATGAAACAACATTCAATTATATAAAAGGAAGAAAGTTTGCCCCACAAGGTGAAGCCTTCAATAAGAAAGTTGAAGAGTGGAAGCAGTTGAAAACCGATGCAGGTGCTGCATACGATAAAGTCTTGGTTTACGATGCAGTCGACATTGCACCGATGATTACTTATGGGACCAATCCGGGCATGGGAATTAAAGTGACGGATCGAATCCCAACCGTTGATGAATTAAGAGAAATCAGCGAACAAACTTCTTTTAAGAAATCATTGGAGTACATGGGCCTTGAACCTGGCTCGCAGCTTCTGGGTAAGTCGGTCGACTATGTTTTTATAGGAAGTTGTACCAACGCCCGCATTGAGGATTTGCGCCTGGTTGCTTCGGTGGTGAAAGGAAAAAAGAAAGCATCCAACGTTGAGGTGTGGGTAATTCCCGGATCAAAACAGGTGGAAGCACAAGCAAGGCAGGAAGGTCTCGATAAAATTTTTGAGGCTGCGGGATTTGAGTTACGTGAACCTGGCTGCTCGGCTTGTTTGGGAATGAACGAAGATAAAATTCCGGCTGGCAAATACTGCATCAGCACATCAAACAGAAATTTTGAAGGAAGACAGGGGCCCAAGTCAAGAACATTTTTGGCCAGTCCGCTAAGTGCAGCAGCAGCAGCGATTACCGGAAAGGTGACAGACGTACGGGAGTTAGTTGACAAGTAAAAACTTGTTACCGGCTACCAGTTACCAGTCACCGGTGACTGGCGACCGGAAACCGGATGCTTGACATAAGTGATTTGAAATTATACAATAGATGAAAGAAAATTTTTCAATATTAACATCCACTGCTGTTCCACTTTCAATTGAAAATATTGATACGGATCAGATCATTCCTGCGCGTTTTTTAAAAGCAACAACACGTGAGGGCTTTGGAGAAAATCTGTTCCGCGACTGGCGATACAACGAAAGTGGCCAATCAAAAGCTGATTTTGTTCTCAACGATTCAAAATTTTCGGGAAAAATTCTGGTTGGAGGAAAAAATTTCGGTTGCGGATCCAGTCGCGAGCACGCTGCCTGGGCGTTGTACGATTACGGATTTCGCGTTGTGATTTCCAGCTTCTTTGCCGACATCTTCAAGAACAATGCACTGAACAATGCTTTGCTACCAGTACAGGTGAGCGATTCATTTTTGAAACAGTTGCTTTCCGCGGTGGAAAAAAATCCTGCAATAAAAATTACAATTGATTTACAAAACCAGCAAGTATCGCTTGAAAACGGTCCTTCCGAAAATTTTGAGATTAATCCTTACAAAAAAGTTTGTCTCGCGAATGGGTACGATGACATTGACTACTTATTGAGTCTTCGTAGTGAAATAAAAGAGTATGATTTAGCACATGTTTAAAGTTACCGGTCGCCAGTTGCAGGTTGCCGGTGACTGGCAACTGGCGACTGGAAACATTGACTAAAGAAAAATATGGTTTAAGAACAACGAGAATGAATAAAAAAATCACAATACTCCCCGGTGACGGCATTGGCAAAGAGGTAACAAGCGAAGGAAAAAAAGTTCTGCAAAAAATCGCAGAACAGTTTGATCACAACTTTGAGTTTACGGAAGCATTGATCGGCCATAACGCCATTGAAAAAACAGGAAACGCTTTACCTGATGAAACGCTTGCCATCCTTCGTAAAAGTGATGCCATTCTTTTCGGAGCTGTAGGTCATCCAAAATATGATAACGATCCAACTTTAAAGGTGAGGCCAGAGCAGGGTTTACTGAAGATGCGTAAAGAACTTGGCTTATATGCCAACCTTAGGCCTATTAAACTTTTTGATGAGTTGTTGCATGCCTCCAGTATTAAACCTGAAATATTGAAAGGCTCTGATATTTTATTCTTCCGCGAACTGACAGGCGATGTGTATTTCGGGGAAAAAGGAAGAAAAGACGAAGGCAACACTGCTTATGATCTAATGATTTATCAGCGCTATGAAATTGAACGTATCGCACACAAAGCATTTCAGGCAGCACGAACAAGAAAAAAGAAAATCACGTCCGTTGACAAAGCAAACGTACTGGAAAGCTCGCGCCTATGGAGAGAGGTTGTACAACAAGTTGCTAAAGCATATCCGGATGTAACAGTCGAGCATCAATTTGTAGATGCTGCTGCCATGAAACTGATTCAAAATCCACGCAGTTTTGATGTGGTGCTTACCGGAAATTTATTCGGAGACATTCTCACAGATGAGGCCTCACAAATCGCAGGCTCCATGGGCATGTTAGCTTCAGCTTCTATTGGGGAAACAGTAGGTGTATACGAACCCATCCACGGAAGTGCACATGATATTACCGGGAAAGGAATTGCCAATCCGCTAGCTTCCATTCTTTCGGCTGCGTTGCTGCTTGACATCTCTTTTGGAATGAAGGAAGAATCTGAACATGTCATCCGTGCGGTAGAAAATACGTTGATGCATGGATATCGAACTGTCGATATCGCTGATCAAAAAACTCCATCCGACAAGATTTTGAACACGGCTGCTATGGGCGACCTGGTCGTAAAAAATATTGAAATCGTTGTTAACCAACCTGCTTATTAAACACCAAGATTATGACTAAGAAAAAAATAGAAATATTTGACACCACGCTTCGCGATGGCGAGCAAGTCCCAGGTTGTCAGCTTGCAACAGAAGAAAAAATAGTCATCGCCCGTGAACTGGAGGCGCTCGGTGTAGATGTTATTGAAGCCGGCTTCCCGATTTCAAGTCCGGGTGATTTCCTTTCTGTGATCGGAATTTCACGTGCGGTGAAAGAACCAGCAGTTTGCGGATTGACACGTGCTAAACAGGAAGATATTGATGTAGCTGCAGAGGCTCTGCGTTACGCTAAACGCGGACGAATCCACACTGGCATTGGCTCCAGTGATGTTCACATCAAGCATAAGTTTTTCAGCACACGTGAAAAAGTGCTGGAGCAGGGTGTTTGGGCTGTTCAGTACGCAAAAAGCAAAGGTTTGGAAGTTGAATTTTATGCTGAAGATGCTGGCCGTGCAGATCTTGCTTTCCTGGCACAAATGGTAGAAGCTGTAATAAAGGCTGGCGCTGATGTGGTAAACATTCCTGATACTACGGGTTATTGCCTGCCGCATCTGTACGGAAAAAGAATTCAATACTTATTCGATAACGTAAGCAACATCGATAAAGCAATTGTTTCTGTTCATTGTCATAACGATTTGGGGATGGCTACCGCGAACACTATTGAGGGAGTAATTCACGGAGCACGTCAGGCAGAAGTAACAATCAATGGCATTGGAGAGCGTGCTGGTAATACTT